>JAWXBI010000257.1:0-9222 GCA_034439915.1 Saprospiraceae bacterium
CAGTTTACTGCGTTGGATTTACATCCCAGAAATAACTACGGAATAAATTCCTTAGCACAGACCTCGTGCAATGCAGTTTACTGCGTTGGATTTACATCCATGTCAAATGCTACAGAAAAATCCCGTAAGCTAAAGCTCTGGATCTTAGCACTTATAAAAAAACCCTGTCTGTGGGGGGCAGCCAGGGTTTATCGAAACAAAACAACTATTCATCCACGCTATGCTGTAATTGGGAGGCAAAAATAATTGCAGATACTGCCGATCGTTGTTAATGCAAATCAAAGATGAAATACCGTATTCGTTAATGATCACTTTGGATAATATATGGCCGTCAGAGTCTCAGCCACATACACTACATTTTGACAAATTTTAAAATCTAGTTAAAAAATGGTCTGTGTTCAAATTAAGAAGAAATGCAGAGGAAGATTTATTTAAAAGCCCAATCTACCGCTGATAGCAGGCTATCGTTTGTGTTTACTTTTAGATTTTCGGACAATTTTTTGAATTTATATACTGACCGTGTAAACTCCAGCTCCTGATCCATCAGCTCCGTTGATGCAGGCTCTAATAATTGGTTTTTTAAATCCAGCAAAACCATTCTACGCGGTGCGATGCTCCCCATCAAATCCGGAAGATCATAAGCTTTTAATACCCCGGCAATACCCCAGGAAAAATCAATCTCGTAGGGATGATGAGTGCCTCCGTCTTTTCTCGCGGTCAATCCAATTTTATATATCCTGTTCATCACCACTGACCGATAAGAGATCAGACTCTTTTCGAGGATTACCGTTTTAATGGAAGTTGTGAAAGCAGCCGCATGAAGAAGCGGTATACCCATTTCATCTTTGGCAATTGCTCCAAGATTTGAAGAATCTATGTCCGAACGACGCCGGAGATAATTCACCACCCTAATGATATCCCCCGCCTGAATACCAACCAGGCTTCTTCCTATCAGAACCCCGGTGTAAGAATCCGACATACCCCTCGAGGCTAGATTAGCGGTTTCGCCAACTCCCAATGGATCCATGGCTGCAATGATATATCCCTTTCTAACCAACTGTTCAATTTCACCCCCGGGTTTTGCTTCAGTTATTTTTCCATGAGGGTGGAGGTAAAGGATCGCCGGATGTCTTTCTGACGGCTCATTCGGAACAAACAATAGGAAAGGAATTGCATAATCTCCTTCTCCCTTCAAGGCATATTTTGAAACGGTGTAACCTTCTCGTTGGTACCGACCATTGATGATAGCTTCGGCCTTGGGACAACATGGATCAATAAATCCTGAAACGCCTTTCGCCGATCGCAGGACCTGCTTTAAATGGCTGGTTAAATTCTTTCTGGAGCTATCAAGTTTTTCCAGAAGCCTGATGCTTTCTTTTTTATTGACATCAAACACCATATCGCCTCCGAGAGAACTAAAAATCTGACCAGAAGGGGTAACCATTAAGTCCTTTGAGGGCAGGATATCGACCTCCACTTCGGCAGGATCGCCCTGAATACTGAAATGTTTCATAAAAAAGCTATAAATCGCCAGCCTGATTTTTGGTGTCAACCAGTGTTTGGAATCATCAATTACCAGTTGGAGGTTTTCTGGCTGACCCAATGAGGAATACACTTTTTTGGCTTCACGATAAGCATCCAAAGCGCCCTGCATACTCAGGTATTCATCGCGTGAAGTAAAGGTCATTAAAGTGGGTTTAGGAGCTCTGACTTCAATCAAGTCTTCAAAGGAAATACCTTGTTTAAGCCCGCCGATAAACAGGGTTTCGGCATCCTGGGTGCCTTTCATTTCCATCAATCTTTGGTTGTAGATTGACCAACTGCAGGGTATTGCTACTTTAACCCGGGGATCCATGGCAGCCAGGTAGGCCGTCACGGTCCCTCCGCCGGAGAACCCTGTAACTCCTATCCTTTGCGTATCGACTTCAGGCCTTGAAACCAGGTAATCGATAGCCCTGATACCATCCCAGACAAAATATTTAGCAGAGGAAGAACCGTTTAAAAAACAAATATTCCCAAAATAACTGTGTTCCACAACACTATATCCAATGGAAGAAAAATTGATTTTCGGATCAAAGTATTGAACGTGTTCACCCTGCCCCAATGGATCAATGGTAAAAACGATCATCCCTTTATTGACGAGGTTAAGTATGATGACCTGGTCTAAAGGAGCATGGTATGAATCCTGTTCGTGGCCGATGAGATTCAGCACGGCCGGGGCTTTCCCATTGATCTTATCCGGAATAAAAAGACAACCGGTTACATAAAATCCCTGCCAGGATTCAAAAGCTATTTTCTCTATCCGGTAACCTGGTTTAGAAACCACTCCGGTGACCCTTGGATTCAGTGGAGTCTTTCCAGGGAATGGGCCGATGGCATGCCGGAGTTTTATTTTCATTTTTACCTGTCGTTGTTTCCAGTCATTGGCAGTGACTAGTTTGGCTATTTCACCATTCCTTTCTTCATAAAACTTACCTGCCAGGTCATGTAAATATTTAGTCCGCATACTACCCGGATTGTTCCAACGGTTCCAGTCTTGAAATACGTTTAGGTTTTCAGGTTCTGCTGATTTTCTATCAATCGCAGTGTTGACCGTTGGCCTGGACTGGCCTGGAAGGGCAGCGGGAATAAGAATCAATAAAAGAAAAATGGTCGTAATTTTTTTTGACGAATAGCTGGGTAGCATCATGACTTTAAAGTAAGGTTTATTTGTAAATATTATCACCATTCAATATTTCTAAATCTTCCTCCGTGTCTCCGCTTCGAGACAATGCTGCCCAAACCACCTCCCAATCCTAAAACAAATTGTTCTCTGTGATTCTCCGTGTCTCCGTGCAAACCACACCCAGAGTTAATCGTATACCCAATATTAAAATTATCCGCGTGCGAACTATAAACCCTCAAATTAATCTCCAATTTTACGGGTTAGTAATGGACTTGCAAATTTAAGACAAGTTGGAATATCTGAAGAATTAGCTTGAATTATAACAATCATCCAACCCCGCTCTATCGCCTTTTTTTTTCAAAAAATGCCTGAAGGGTCCGTCCTCATTATGCCTATATGCATCACATCGTCAGACATGGAGGCCTACCGTAAAATTTGGGTAAATCATTCTTCATACCCATTTTTCGCATTTTGGAATTCAATGGAAACAAATTACCTTGGATAGGCCGAATGAAAGATATTTCTATTTCCGATTACATTAAGGGACTGAATCACAATGTCCTCACTGGGCTTAAAAAATTAAAAGTGAGGGAGTTAGAAGAGGAGTCTACTGGAAAATACATTGCTTTTGTGGATGATGGTGATGATAGTTATGATGTTGAAATCAGTATAAATAAAGATGAATTAATAAACTATACCAAATGCGATTGCGGCAAACCGGACCCCTGCAAGCACATTGCAGCCGTCGCATCCAGGATCCTATCTCCTGCGAAGACTACCATTCTATTGCCTAAAAAATTAAAGAAAAAACAAACAGAAGTAAGCCAACTTTTGGAGGAAATCGATGTACCTGCTTTAAAAAATTGGGTAACAGAACTGCTTCTAAAGAATGAAGACATTCAATTGTCGTTTCGGGTTCATTTCTTAAAAAAAGACATTTACACTTCAGAGGAGTTGATAAAATCATATAAACAAGCTGTAAAGTCCATAGCTGGAAATAAAAAGAAGATCGATCAATCTCAATTAATAAAAATAATAACGCTTTGGGAAAATATACATACACCTGTCCTGGAATATTGTTTTCAGACTATAGACCAACCGGCAACTTTTGAATTAATACATACCATGGTAAGTCAGGCTTTGTTTTACCAAGGTGAATTAAATATCAATACCAATCGATTTGAAAAATATATTGATTCCCTGCTGCACTCGGTAAGTGAAACCATTCACCCTTTGAAAGACGAAGAAAGTTGGGACAAATTAGTCGATACCTTATTCAACCGAATCGCAATAGATAACTATTCGTATAACAAACATTATTTAAATGCAGTCCTTGTCCTTTTTGAATTATCCGGAACCCACCACATTCAGTTGTTATTGGACAAATTTTCAAAACTTTTAAATTTCCATTATCATGAAAAATCCCGACCGGGCTGGTATTTCGAAGTCTCCAAGGCTTTTTATACACTTACCCTGAAATACAATTGTTTCAAAACTTACCATCTTTTATTTATTACCCAATATGCGTACAACGAATACAATATAGACCTGATCAATCAATTGATACAAATAAATCAATTGGCCCGTGCTAAAAATCTTTGTGAAGAATGTATCAATCGAAATTACCGAAACGAATACAATGTACCCTATCTGCAATTGTTGCAAAAAATACTAAGGGAACAAGATGATCCAACCGGTGTACTTGAAATATCAAATATTCTGCTTCCGATCACCTTCAATTTCGAAGACTACCTGACTATACTAGGAAGTATTGAAGATGAAAAAGAAAAGAAAGAATTCAGGAATAAATACTTTAATAAAGCTAAAAGAGTTTATGGCTCACAAAATGAAATTAATTTTTGTTTTCAGATTTTAAACCATGAGCAAAACTTCAAGCAAATGATTTCACTGGTTTCACAATTTGCAAGCTACCCTACTATTCTGAACTATTTTGATCAAATGTTTGATGCCGACAGCGAAAAATTATTACTGGCCATTTTAGATCGAGGCGAAAGGCATATTGAGCATTTCTATTCTTTTACAACAGACAAATCAGATGAGCCGGTAAATCAACTGGTCGATAAAGTAACTGAACGATATGATAAAAAAAATGTATTCCTTGCCATGACAAAGTATGGACGCCAAAACCTCTATTACAAGAATGCTTTTGTGGAACGTTTTGAACAGGCGTATAAAGAAAAAATGTGATTGGCGACATGCTTAATTTTTTAGGATTTTCCAGCCTATGCTCAGGATAAGTTGAACGAATGTAACACATGCATAGTAGCATCTCTTTTACTGTGCGGCAAGCTCTATGGTTAAAAGAAAAAATAAATTTAATTTTCACGTTCTAATATCCCTGGAATTCAGGCGTATCTTTGAAGTAAACGTCATTTCACCACCACTAAACGCCTGATACCAACATAGGTTTTATTCTCATCCTCTAAACGATATATATAAGTGCCTGCTTTGAAATTGCCCAGGTTCAACCGGATGGATTTAGCATCCTTTAAAGTATAGGCGTTATTCATGATTTCAATACCGGCGATATTGAAAATTTTAAGACGATAGACCCCTGAGGGCAGTGGTGAACAATCAAACTGCACCCATTCCGTGGCAGGATTGGGGAACGCCTTGATGATGGCTGCGTCCTGGGTACTTTTATTTAAGAAGGGGGTGGTCGTACTGTTATTTTTGTAGCGTACAGAAACTACAGCGCTTTGATTATTATTTACCTCTACTACCGCAATTTCTTCTTTCTCCTTGTTATTGAAAAAGCGATATTTGACCAGGGTGTCTGTGCCGGGCAAGGCGAACAAACCACCACCCCCTGATCCCAGCTGAGAAATATCAATCCAGCCAAAAAAAGTATGTACGTCAATCGCCGTTGAAGTATACGAAGTATATTTTCCTCTCAATACCGGGTATTGTGATTGGGGTAAAGGGCCCGGTATGGTGAGAGTGCCCCAGGCGTCAAACACTTCCAGGAGCTGATAATTGATACGCATTCGAATCGAGTCTACTGCATTTACACCTGGAATATTCGCCACCAGGCTGGCTGGCAAATCTTTGATGGCAAAACTCAGGGAATTGACGTTGCTTGATTGTTGTTTGATATCAAAAAAATTAACCGGAGAACGCCGTTCAATAATAGGCGGTGTATATTTATAAATTGCCTTGACGCCTAAGGAGGCTAATGCGCCACCCGTCTGTCCTAAGAATTCAAAGGTGGAAGCAGAAGTTTTATAATAAGATTCTCCCGTGGAATCTGAGCTGACCAAATTGGCTCCATTAAAACTGGCAAAATTCATCCCTTCGGATGCCGCACGATAAACCGTTTCGAACGTTTTGCCTGCCTTAAGATGACTTATGTCCCAAGCCTGGCCTCCACCAGGGGGAGTAAGAATATTGGTTATACCGGGGTTAGTGACCTCAGCATAGCGCAATTTGTCACCCGAAGTGGGAAAAGTCATGGAGGTAACCGTGATTTGATCCGGCCGGGAAAGGATATAAGATAATAATAATTGTCTGACATCCGGCTTTGGCTGCAACTTCATTTGAGCACGCAAAACAAATAGTACAGCGATGATAAGGCCAAGTGAAAACAACCCATTGGCTGAACTTAAAGCCGGTCGGGAATCGGTAGTGGATGACCGATGATTTGTAAAATAATTTTTCATGTCGATGCTGGAGTAAATAAAAACTCAAATTACGCTAACCATTTTGGCGAAGGGGTTTATTTCCGGATTTGCCCCTCAAAAGTCCCTTCGAGGAGTTGAACTCCGACCCTGGAATATTTCCAACTTAAAAATTTAAGCAAATTTACGGAGATTTAAATTGGGGTTGATGCCAAACCTTTCTGATTTTAAGATCAAATAGTCCGTAAGTATCTTTATCGGTTTCGGACTTTGGAGTAGCTGTCTAGAACCGAATAATCCAACTTTTGCCTATGAACTAGAGCAAGCTGTCAATGATGCCTTTCTGGTACCACCCAAGGCTATTTCAGTGCCTATAAAATTCCAGCGCAAAGGAATCAAATATGCCGACCTGAGTGAACAAGAAAAACTCAAGTACGAAGAACAATTTACTGACCCAGTCACAGGTGCCTTCCCGGACGAGATCGATGCCGGCGCCTTAAATAGATGGTTGTTCAATATCGACACAGTGGACAAAGTGATTGGGCATCTAATGAATAACGGGATCAAAGTAGAAGGAGGAGATAAACTTGCCAAGACTATCCTGTTTGCACGCTCCCATCAACATGCCAAATTCATTGAAGAGCGGTTTAATAAACAATACCCGGAATATAAAGGAGATTTCATGCGGGTAATAGATTACCAGGAAGAATACAAATACGATATCCTGAATAAGTTTAAATTAAAAAATGCGATGCCTCAGATTGCGGTATCGGTGGATATGCTGGATACGGGGATTGATGTGCCCGAAGTATGCAATCTTTTGTTTTTTAAACCGGTGCGAAGCAGCACCAAATTCTGGCAAATGATCGGAAGAGAGACTCGATTATGCAAAGAATTATTTGGTCTGGATCAAGACAAAAGGAATTTGTCATTTTTGATTTTTGCGAAAACTTTGAGTTTTTCAGCGCCAACTCTAAAGGATTTGATGTCAGTTCATCCAAGTCTCTGAGTCAGCGATTGTTTGAATTGCGACTTAGATTAGCCTTTGTTTTATTGCAACAAACTGAGACGGAATTAAAAGAGTACGGACAATCTATTATTGATCAACTCATCCAGCAAACCCAGGCATTAAACGTGGATAGTTTCATAGTTCGTCAAGATTGGGCTGTGGCCGAAAAATACCGGGATCCCAATAGTTGGAATGCGCTCACTGATCTGGACATCAAGGAGCTTTTTGATCATATAGCTCCACTAATGACCGAATCCGATCAGGATGAAATGGCAAAACGATTTGATGCTTTGATGTTGGATCTTGAATTGAGTGTTTTAAATAACGAGCGAAAACAAGTCACCCTCATTCAAAAAGTAATCGATACGGCAGGAAAATTGAGTAAAAAAGCATCTATCCCATCTGTAGCACAAAAAATGGATCTGATTCATGCGATACAAAGTTCAACGTACTGGGAAGGAGCTACTGTGTTGGCTATTGAGCGTATACGCATTGATCTTAGAGAGCTGATTAAATTCCTGGATTTTGAACAAACCAAGACTGTTTATACTGATTTTGAGGACGAGATAAGTACCGGAATGAAAGAGCATCCTTTGGTATTAAAGTACAATAATTTAAATACTTACCGGAAAAAGGTAGAGCGATTTCTAAAGGAGCATAGCCATCACCTGACTATCCACAAAATCCGCAACAATCTGCCAATAACTATGGGTGAGATTAATGCCCTGGAGCAAATATTATTTGAACAAGGCAGCCTGGGTTCAAAGGAAGAATTCATCAAAGTCTATGGGATACAGCCACTCGGTAAATTTATACGGAGTATTTTAGGCCTTGAGGTCAATGCAGCCAAACAAGCCTTTGCCGAAATCCTCAATAACCAGACTTTGAACTCTCAGCAAATCCGTTTTATGGATACTATAATCGATTTCCTTACGGTAAAAGGGAGGATCGAGCCAAAGATGTTGTTTGATTCTCCGTTTACGGATATTAACACGAGTGGGATTGCGGGGGTGTTTGATGAGGAGATGTCAGTGAGGATTATTGGGTTATTGGAGGGTATAAATAGGAATGTGGAAGTGGGGTGATCTTTAATAATTGTGTTTAGAATTAATAAAACAGTTTGAATGTCAGTTCGTAAAGGAAAATTAAGAATCGAAAATTCCCTAAATTGCTCAGGGATAATCTTAAATGAACACCATATTCCGATATTAAAGGAAAAAAATTATATCATAAAAAATTATGATTTAGATGGCGATGCACCAAAACAATTTATTAAAGTCTATCAATATTCACGAGATAGTAACATTCGAAGAGTTCATTCAAATTCATGGGCACCCTATATTGCTAAAACTGCCGAAAAGTGGTATCCTATTGAATCTGTAATTGAATACATGATTAACCGGATCGGGCAGGGTTTGCGTATAAAAATGAATGAAATAAAATTGGTTAAAGCAAACGGGCAGATCCGATTCTTAAGTAAATACTTTCTTAATAAAAGTGAAAAGCTGATACATGCAGCTGAAATATGTGGTGAACACCTGGGGGATATGGACATGGCTAAACAAATTGCTGATGACAAATTGAACTCAAGAGATTTGTTTACTTTCGAATATATTGTTAAGTCCATTCAATCGGTTTTCCCAGGAAACAGTGAAAATTTACTTTGTGAGTTGATAAAGATGATAACATTTGATGCCATAGCTGGCAATAACGATCGTCACTTCGTAAGCACCCGACTAACCACCTATTGAGCTCAGGTAGATCTAAGGATGGGATTCTAAATTTTTGAGTGGCAACAATTCCTCCAATCTGTTGACAGGATGATAAGGGATTGCGATGAGTGTCTTTTTCAACCAGGTAACAGGATTAATACCATTTAATTTGCAAGTACCGAGTAGAGAATAGACTGC
>JAWXBI010000258.1:0-4413 GCA_034439915.1 Saprospiraceae bacterium
CGATAAACAGAAACGAAGTCATCGGAGCCGGAGTATTGTACTATACTATCGAAGCTAAAGACTTCAGCGCTACCAAGAAAATGATTTTGGTTGACTAATAAATTACCATTAAACATTCCCCTCCTTACCGGGGGGGAAGTTTAATTTGAAAAGAAATAAAGACATAGAAAATAAACCTTTAGTTCAATATTAATTTGCCTGTGAATGGGCAAGTGAAATGAATGAATAGGTGAGAAGGTTAGAGAATAAGATTCGGAAATTCGTCTTGAGAAAAGGGCTCCTGCTAATGGGGCCCTTTTTTATTTTATAAAAATGCAACCTCATCGGTCTTTCCAATTAATCAGCATTGCCCTGTTGACCGGCTATGGCCTCTACCTCTATTTCAGAATCACGTTGATTCCAATAACCCATGATGAAGCGGGTACTATATTAAATTTTGCCAGTCAACCAGTCTGGGATATCATAACGTTTAAAGATCCGGTTCCGAACAACCATATTCTCCATACGCTGCTGGTCAAATGGTTTACGGCATTATTTGGTTATAGTGAATTGGTGTGCAGGTTGCCCAATTTTGTAGGCGGGGTGATTTATTGGATTTTTGGTTTTTTTCTTTTAAACAGATTAAACAAAGGACATTTTGTCTGGACGCTTATAGGCCTGGTTTTGTTAATCTGCAATCCTTATCTGATCGAGTTTTTTGGGCTTGCCAGAGGTTACGGACTTTCTGTGGCATGGATGATGGTGTCGCTTTATCTTTTGGTTTATGGTGGACGAAACCAGTGGTATGGAAGCCTGCTGATGGCAGGTGTTGGGGTGTATACCAACCTGACTTTGCTTAATTATTTCATTCCTTTATGCTTTTTGATCGTTTTACTTCTACTTAATTATGGAGAAGGGACCCTGAGATCGAAAATGGGTATTCCTATTGTTCTATTCATCTTAGTTATTGCCAGTATCAGCTTACCGATATCCAGAATGATTCAAACCGACCAGTTTCAATACTGGGGCACCAGGGGATTTTATACCGATACCTTTCTGCCTTTTTTAAACTCATCGGTAATGGGTAAAAAATATTTCGGAAATGCCACTATTAATATTTTCCAGTATTCGATATTTCTGGTGATCATACTGGTATTGTACAGCATGTTAGTAATGTTAAAACGCAAGATGAAGGCATCTCTTTTAATGCCTGAATTTCAACTTGGTTATTTATTTTTAGCAACACTGATTTATAATATTCTTCAAAACCGGATTTTAAATGTTCCCTTCCTGAATGCCAGGACTGCATTATTGTTTTACCCTTTGTTTGTGCTGGCTGGCTACAGCATGTTCCTGAGATTCAGGTCAGCTATAAAATGGAAAGTTTTTTTAATTCTTCCCATTCTGGCCATGGCTTTATGGCATATAAAATCATGTTATAATGTACACTCTGCCTATGAGTGGTGGTTTGATGGGGACAATAAGAAGGTGATGCATGCCATCATGTCAAATTATTCGCCGGAGTCTTATACTCCAAAAATCAGGCTAAAATGTAATTGGATTTTCCAGCCTTCTTTGACTTATTATACTACCATGGAATACCATAAATGGATTATTCCCCCGCCCTATAATAAAGTCATAGATACTGCGGAAATCGTGGACTTTTATTACATTTCCAGCGAGGATAAAAATGAATGGTTTGACCGGAATTACACGGTTTTGCAGTCCTTTGGCTGGGAATCCAGATATTTAATGAAAAAAAATAAAGTTAATCAATAAAAAACCCTATTTTTGTAATCCAATATCGCGGGATGGAGCAGTTGGTAGCTCGTCGGGCTCATAACCCGAAGGTCGTAGGTTCAAGTCCTGCTCCCGCTACTTAAAAGAGTTAATTTAATCGGTTAACTCTTTTTTTATACACAAAATCAGATTCAGCATTTGTTTAAAAGCGGTAGACTGCAGTTCAGTATCTATTAATTCAAAATAGAATCAGATATTCACCCGGCACAGGCTGCAGATAGAGTTTAAATTAGCCTTAGGTGGCCCGGAGTGGTGAAATAACTTTAATTTAGTTTGGTGATACACGATGTTTTTATTGCCAGTGCCGTACGGACGCCTATAGGAAGCTTTGGAGGTGCACTGAGCCCGGTTTCAGCACCTGAGCTTGGATCGATCGCGATCAGGGCTTGTTTAGAGCGCGTTGAAATGCAACCTGCCAGCGTGGAGGAAATTTATTTTGGAAATGTGTGCTCAGCCAACCTGGGCCAGGCTCCGGCCCGTCAGGCTGCGCTTAAAGCAGGCCTGCCTTACCATGTTTGTTGCACCACAGTCAATAAAGTATGTGCCTCCGGAATGAAAGCGCTGATGCTGGCAGCTCAAAGTATACAATTGGGTTACCGGGAAATAGTATTGGCAGGAGGAATGGAAAGTATGTCCAATGTGCCCTATTACCTCCCACAAGCCCGTTGGGGAAGCAAATTTGGAAATTCAGAGATAATCGACGGCCTGCAGAAGGATGGGCTCCAGGATGCATATAGCCATAAGGCGATGGGTATGAGCGCAGACCAGACGGCAGAACAATACCATATTTCAAGGTCTGAACAAGATGATTATGCCATACGCTCCTATAGGTTGGCAGCAGAGGCCTGGAAACAAGGTTCCTTTGACAATGAAGTAATAAAAGTAATGATCGAAAAAAGTCATGGTAAACCGGTCGCCTGTGCAATGGATGAGGAATTTTCCAAAGTCAATTTTGAAAAAATACCGCTGTTAAAACCAGCTTTTTCCCCATCCGGAACAGTTACAGCAGCCAATGCCTCTACCATCAATGATGGTGCCGCTGCATTATTGTTGGTTTCTGGAAAAAAACTGCATGAACTAGGGCTAAAACCATTAGCCAGAATTGTCGCCTTTTCAGATGCTGAACAAGACCCTTCCTGGTTTACCACCTCCCCTGCGCTGGCTGCCCCTCTGGCATTAAAAAAAGCAGGTCTGTCTCTGGCAGACATAGACTATTTTGAGGTAAATGAAGCTTTTGCCGTGGTGGCACTGGTTTTTAATAAAATACTAAACCTGGACCCGGAAAAAGTGAATATCCGGGGTGGAGGTGTCGCGTTGGGTCATCCTCTGGGTGCATCAGGAGCAAGGATATTAGTCACCCTCGCCCATATCCTCCGGGACAAGAATTCAAAATACGGTCTGGCTGCGATCTGTAATGGAGGAGGAGGTGCCAGTGCCGTTATTTTAGAAAATATTTAATAAACTTTTGAAGATCTGAAGTTGTTTTATAATCGTAAATAACAAAAAACTTATATGAAAATCATAGCATTGCTTTTTATTCTCCTTAGTGCCCAGGGATGTCCGGATAAACAAATAAAAAGTGATGAAGTAAAATCAAATTTCGTGGTTATGGATGAAAATAAACAATATGAAGTAGCGACTTTCGGGGGTGGTTGTTTTTGGTGTACTGAAGCAATCTTTCTGGAATTAGATGGGGTGATTAAAGTTGAATCCGGTTATTCAGGAGGCCATGTAATAAACCCAACCTATAAAGCGGTATGTGCCGGTACGACCGGACACGCCGAAGTCATACAGATTACCTTCGATCCGTCCAAAGTCAGTTTTAATGAAGTGCTTTTGGTCCATTTCACTACCCATGATCCCACGACCCTCAACCGGCAGGGGAATGATGCAGGAACCCAGTATCGAAGTATAATATTTTATCACAACGAAGCACAAAAACAAGCTGCAGATCAGGCCAAAGCGGAAGTAGCTCCGTCCATTTGGGGGGACAAACCCATTACCACCCTGATAGAACCTTTTGATAAGTTCTATAAAGCGGAAGATTATCATCAGAATTACATGGCCGATAATCCGAATCAACCTTATTGCGTGTACGTGGTAAATCCCAAGGTCGAAAAGTTTCGAAAAATATTTAAGGATAAATTAAAGAAGCATGAGTGAGGACTTTAATCCCCTGACGAAAGAAGAAGAATACATCATTGTACATAAAGGCACAGAAAGGCCATTCACTGGTGAATATGAGAACTTCGATCTTGAGGGTACTTACCTTTGCAGACGCTGCAATACCCCTTTGTATGAATCCAGAGATAAATTTCACAGCGGATGTGGATGGCCGAGTTTTGATGATGAAATCCCCGGTGCGGTTTTAAAAAAACCGGATGCGGATGGGCGAAGGGTTGAAATCGTGTGCGCCCGGTGTCAGGGCCATCTGGGGCATGTATTCACGGGCGAACGATTTACCAGCAAAAACACCCGTCATTGTGTCAATTCACTCAGCATGAAATTTATCCCGGCAAAAACCAAATAATTGACTTTGTTACAACCCCAATGTGATTCTTCATCCCTCGTTTCACTCGTTGTGGTCTTAGTGTCTTTGTGGGAAATACGACATATTAGAATTACCTAATATCC
>JAWXBI010000259.1:0-11618 GCA_034439915.1 Saprospiraceae bacterium
CGGGATTGGGAATTGTTTTTAAAATTAAGTCCTAATGGGTGCAGGGTCGCGGTTGAAGATAAAGTAATAGGAACGGTCACTACCCTGAATTATGAAAACAGGTTTAGCTGGATTTCGATGGTATTGGTAGATCCGGAGTATCAGCGTAAAGGAATTGGGACAACCCTGCTTTATGAAGCCCTGGAGTTTTTGCAGCATCAGGAAACCATCAAGCTGGATGCCAGTCCTGCCGGGAGAAATCTTTATTTAAGATTAAATTTTATTGAAGAATTTCCGTTGTGCAGAATGATAAAGCAGCAAGTGGATGGTCCACAAACGCCCCACTCCGCCCGGCCGATAACCCAGCTCGATATGATGCGAATCGGGCAATATGATTCTACCGTTTTTGGGTCAAATCGCCATCACTTGCTTCAATGGTTATACGAAGGGGCACCACAATTTGGATTTATTTTAGAAGTTGAAAACAATATTCTCGGTTACTGCATGGGCCGTAAAGGAGAACACTATTTCCACATCGGTCCTGTGTTTTCTGAATCTTCTGAGACAGCCAAAGACCTGGTGACGGCAGCGTTGAATCATTGCATCGGACATTCCGTCATGCTGGATATATCGCTTTTCGATTTAACGTGGAGAGACTGGTTGATCTCCCTCGGATTTGAAGAACAGCGGCCATTTTATAGAATGTATCGTGGATTGAACCGCTTTCCCGGTTATCCGGAAAAACAATATGCTATAGCAGGTCCCGAGTTTGGATAAATATACCAGTTTAGTCCATATAGGGTATGCGTCCCCCAGTCCCCATCTCAATTCCGGGTTTCTAATCGGGTGCATGCGGATACAAAAGTTTGCAAATAGCTACTAACTGCCTTTGACTGATAAAAAGCTTGAATATTGGAAAAAGTAAGGCAGGAATATTAATTTAGGAATAAAATTACAACTCCTATGGAAATAATTTCGCTATCATATGTTGTACTTAGATCATATCACAGACCAATAGGTTTTTCAAATTGGAAAGGAGAAATCCAACTCTATTCATTTCTTGATACCGACGAAAAACTAAGTCCTGGTAATCTTTAGGAGGCACATAATAAATAACCTTTGCTTATAAGTACTCGTAAAAGCCACTGATATAGTTAGATTTGCGCACTTATTGCGCAAACACAGATGTTACCGGTAGGGCCGGGCTAACGTATCCCAAGAGAATTCTTCATAATAAATTTGCAAAATGTTACCTAATTAGCTAACTTTGCTTCGTGGACAAAAAATCGACAAGAGAAATATTTTATTATAAAAACTATTACCTCGACTTCTTTGGGAAACTAAAGCCAGAAGTTAAGAAAAAGTTTAACTGGATTTTGCAACTCCTTGAGACAATCGACCGAATTCCAGAAAAATATTTTAAACATTTATCCGGGACAACCGGACTTTATGAAGTTCGTGTTGAAGTTAGATCGGATATTTACAGAGTGTTTTGTTTCTTTGATAAAGACCAATTAATAATATTAGTTAATGGCTTTCAAAAAAAACTCAGAAAACACCGACAAAGGAAATTGAACTAGCTGAAAAACTAAAAAAACAATACTTACATGAAAAAGACAAATAAAAACTTGACTTCACTTGCCGACCATATTGAAAAACAATACGGCAAACGAGGAACAAAAAAACGCGAAGAATACGAAGAAGGATTTGAAGCTTTCAATCTTGGAGTTATGCTTCAAGAAATGCGTAAAGAGCAAGGCCTTACACAAGAGCAACTCGCAGACAAATGTGGTACGACCAAAACGTATATTTCACGCATTGAAAATAATGCCAGCGACATCAGACTTTCGACACTTATGAGAATTATAAGTGAAGGACTCGGTGGGCATCTAAACCTTAGCGTAGATATGTAGCGGCATGTAGCGGAATGTACCGGTAACAGCGTGCATGTGCCATAGCCTGCCCGCCAACCGTTGTTTGTCACTTTTTTAAACAAGATTATAATAAAACTTAATAGGAACAGAGACGGAGTTATAGACTATTGGGAGACATGGGATAATGATGACAAATCAGCAACAGTTCACTGGGGACAACTGGGACAACGTGGAGAAAATAAGATTGTAAAATCTGAGTTGCTGTCAAGTTTTAGAAAGAAGGTTCAAAAAGAGATTGATGAGAAAATCAAACTAGTGTCAAGTTAAGCTTGTTATGGCGGTCAAATTCGTTTGCTTACCTTTGGTCTTCACTCGTTGTGCTCATTGTGTCGTCGTGGGAGTTTGGACAGATTATGCTTAACATAGCACTAGGTTATGGACCAGTAGGCGAGGACGACCATGCCCGACTATTAATTGAGTTCAAAGTTGACGGCATGGGGACTCCGGAAGATGTTGAAAAGCGGACTCGATTACAATCCAGAATGGACGAGACACTTGGATGGACAGGACTTGGACGCTGTGACGGTGGGAGTATTGGCAGCGGGACAATGGAAGTTTGTTGTTTCGTGGTTGACTTTGAAACTGCTAGACAAGTAATTGAAAAGACCTGGCCGACACGGAATTCTCCGACTACACAAGAATATTCAATGAGAGCGGAGAATAAAAAACGAACGCACAACAAAATGTTTCTGCAATGGTGCGGTGAGGTGTAAGCTATAAGTTTTTACTTTCGTTCCTCGCCCCATACTACCTCCACACAAATGATTATCTTCGGACTGAACCTGCATAATAAAACAGATGTCACCAGGGACAGCTAACCCCTCCGCACCGCGTTACCTATCCATCGATACCCTTCGCGGTTTTGACATGCTCATGATTTCGGGAGCGGGTACTTTTATCTACCTGTTGAAAGGCAAAACCGATATAGCCTGGGTGGAAGCCCTGGCCAGTCAGTTTGAACACCCACCATGGAACGGTTTTACCTTTTATGATTTTATCTTCCCCCTTTTCCTTTTTATCGCGGGGGTATCCCTTCCTTTTTCCTTAAACAAAGGACTAGAACAAGGGATGAAAAAAACGCAACTGTATAAAAAATCTTTTATACGGATGCTGATTTTGATCGGCTTAGGTATTTTAGATAAAAATGCTCCCGTTCCCTTTTTTGATTGGTCTGAAATCCGGATCGGCGGTGTCTTGCAGCGCATTGGTTTTGCCGGCTTCTTCACGACCTTGCTTTATTTAAATTTTAATTTCAAAAGCAGGATGTTATGGATTGCAGGGATATTGTTGTTTTATTATGCAGCGGTTTTTCTGGTGCCGGTACCCGGGTATGGCGCCGGAGACCTTTCTTTTGAAGGAAACCTGAATGGCTGGATCGACAGGAATTTTTTACCCGGCCGGTTACTTCAAAAGTCCTATGACGAACTCGGAATACTAACCCAACTTCCAGCCTTATGCCTTACGATATTGGGTAGCCTGGCCGGGGATATCTTCAGGAATAAAGAGCTGACCGAATATTTTAAACTTAGAAACCTGTTGTTTTTCGGAGTTATCTGTACTAGTCTTGGATTGCTCTGGGGACTTCATTTTCCGATCAACAAACATATGTGGAGCAGTTCATTCATTTTGCTGACCGGAGGGATGTCCTTTTTGTCCCTGGCCTTGTTTTATTGGATCATCGATATTCTGCAATTTAGAAAGTGGCCTTTCTTCTTTATGGTCATTGGTATGAATAGCCTGACCATCTATCTGGCTTATCGATTTATTAATTTTGGGTATACTTCCCGTTTGTTGTTTGAAGGGTTTTATATCAACAGTCCTGAAAAATGGCATCCGGTTTTTCAAAGTATCGGGGCGCTTTTACTGGTATGGATTTTTTTATACCTTTTATACCGGATGAAGGTTTTTGTCAAGGTATAATTACCCGCATTGATCTTCCCATTGTAAAATCAATTAAAAAGGGTTTAGCTTTAATGTAAAGTAAATAAACTTTAAATGAGCCAGGGGTATAACTTTTTGTCACAATAAAAACTAATGGAAAATAAAACCCTGCTTGCCGGGATAGTTATGTTCAGCTTCATTGTTAACGTTGAGGCCTTTCAAATTTCTGGTAACCGGGATGATTTAAATTTTCCTTACAAAAATATGCCGGACGTGTTTCCCGGAACAAAACGGTTAACCTGGGAGGGCGATCTGTCAGTGAAAATGCTGGATGGAGCACATAAATTCATTGAAGAAAAAATTGATGAGTCCGTGTCCAGGCGCTTAAAATTATGGGGTCGAAATTTGAGTTCACCGGCAGCCTATGAGATATCTGTTGAGCCGAATCGCAAACGATTCGCGCAATATATTGGTGTTGAAGATAAAAGTAAACCACTCCATAATTACAACATAGGCCTGGCAGATAAACACCCACCGGTGTTAATGCAAAAAACGTTTATCAATAATGATCATTATCTTATTGCAGAGACTTCAAAATACCGCGTGTATCAGGTACGGTGGCCTGCATTAAATCGAGTCTATGGCGAAGGGCTTTTGATCCAGCCTAAAACAAAACCTGTAGCGAACATTATTGCTATTCCCGATGCAGACCAGACTCCTGAACAACTTATTGGGCTTTCACCGGGTATCCCATTCGAATCACAATTTGCACGTCATCTTGCAGAAAATGGGTTCCAGGTTTTAATCCCGGTGCTCATCGGCAGAACGTTTCTATTTCCAGGCAGGCCGCAGCAGCAAACCTATAGGGAATGGCTTTACAGACAGGCCTTCCATGTAGGACGTCATATTATTGGATATGAATTACAAAAAGTACTTTCGGCGGTAGATTGGTTCGAGCAATCATCAGACAAAGAGTTAAAGACAGGTGTGGCCGGTTACTGCGAAGGAGGCCTCCTTGCATTTTATGCTGCGGCTGTGGATAAAAGAATTGACGTTGCCCTGGTAAGTGGCTACTTTAATTCACGGCAACAGGTTTGGGATGAGCCTATTTACCGCAATGTATGGGGTTTGCTCTCAGAATTCGGAGACGCTGAAATAGCATCACTCATTGCGCCACGTCCCCTGATTATTGAATACAGCTCCATTGAAGAAATAACCGAACAAATCGAAAAATCCGGTGAAACCACTCTACAGGTGGGAGGATTAACCTATACAGGATACAAAGGCAGATTGCAGACCCCACCATTTGTATCAGTAAAAGCGGAGTATAACCGCATTGATGAATTGACAAGGCCGGGGTTTCAACCCAGGAGTCTCATTAGCGGTCCGAAAAACACAACAGTCCGTTTTGGATCGGCTGAAGCATTAGTGAAATTTACATCGTCTCTTGGGTATACTTCATCCTTAGCCATTTCAAACGACATTCCTGTGGATAAACGAAGCGAATTTGATCCGGAAGAACGACAAATCTGTCAGGTCAAAGAAATCGAGGATCATGTTCAGTGGATACTCCGTGATTCAGATCAGGAGAGAAACCGTTTTTTCCTTTATAAAGTGATGCCGGAATTTGAGAAAAGAAATTGGAGTACCAGTTCTTATCATCCTTATTATACACCGGATCGGTTTATTGAACAGGCAAAGGAGTATCGAAAGTATTTTGGAGAAGAAATTTTAGGAAAATTTGATGATGCTTTATCACCTCCAGATCCACATACACGCCAGGTTTATGATACCGAACGTTGGACCGGATATGAAGTAGTGCTGGACGTGTATGCCAACCTTTTTGCTTCAGGAATCCTTCTTATACCAAAAGATATTCAGCCCGGCGAAAAGCGACCTGTTGTAGTTTGCCAGCATGGGAGAAACAGCATACCGCATGAGCTGGTCGAAGGAAACTACACGGCTTACAATAATGTAGCGGCTAAACTCGCCGATGAGGGATTCATTGTTTATGCACCCCAAAATCCTTATCGGGGAGAAGACCGATACCGGTGGCTGCACCGAAAGGCTAACACGATTAAAAAAACATTATTTTCATTTATTGTCTCCCAGCACGATCAAACCCTTCAATGGCTGGGGTCGCTCGCATTTGTGGATAAAAACAAAATTGCTTTTTATGGTCTTAGCTACGGAGGCGAGACTGCCATGCGGGTGCCCGCGCTGTTGGAAGGATACTGCCTCTCCATATGTTCAGGTGATTTCGGAGACTGGACACGAAAAGTAATGGATACGCACCACAAGGGTAGTTTTATGAATACGCTGGAATGGGAGATGCCTTATTTTAACATGGGAAACTCATTCAGTTATGCAGAGATGGCCTATCTCATCTTCCCAAAACCTTTTATGGTGGAGCGCGGTCACGATGACCTGGTCCAACCGGATGAGTGGGTCGCCTATGAATATGGAAAGGTCAGGTATCTATATGACAGGTTTAACCTTGAAGATAATACAACCATTGAATTTTTTAATGGAGGACATTCCATGCGAAATGACGGGACCTTTAAATTTCTTCACAAACAGCTCAATTGGCCGTGACCGGAACTAAGAAAGTTTTTTTAATTCAATGAAAAAAGGTTTTACAAAAAGTGTCGGATTGATTTTAAACTTTTCCAGCTGTAAAGTTCAGGAGCTGGTTTTGATTGCTTTTGCAATTTTATATTTCTTTGCCTGCGATAATTTTGATCCTTACAGACCGGAGAGACCTATGGATCCCTGGGCTTTCCGCTCCGTTTTAGACAAGCATCCCAGGATGCTCACCCTGGCGCTGGATTCCGCTTGTTACGTAGCCTATGATCTTGCTCGTTGTACGCTGCTTAAAGCTTGGAAGGGAGGCGTAACACTTGAAGGTGCTGCTTATACAGACAAAAAGAATGTACAACCCTCGACCTGGGGGAAATCCTACTTTTCCGATAGCCTTCATCGTTCTAATTGGATTGTGGAAGAGGACGGTGAAAAAAAAAATCATCATATGGTAAGTAAGGGTTATGCTTTTCATCAAAACCAGATTACCCTGAGGTATGAATTGTTCCTTTCCTCTGGAGATACCATTTATATAGAAGAGCAACCGGAGTTTATACGAAGTAAAACCGGGAAGCCCGGATTGGAAAGATTATTCAAAACCTCTCACGTTCCGGATGGTGTAAAAATTTCAGTACAATCTGCAGACAACACCTTTACATTGAATTCAAATAAAAAAACACGTGTAGCCTCCTATTTTAATTCACTGCCCGAACAAATTCCCCCCAAGCCGGAAGCTGAATATGATCACAGGGGTAGATATTGGATAGAAAAAAGTGACTGCATGACTTGCCATGAGGCGGATAGAAAAACAGTGGGGCCTTCTTTCCAACAAATTGCACAACGTTATCCAAATGAAAAAAAGGTTATTCAATATCTTATCCGTAAGATCAAAGAAGGTAGTGTGGGCGTTTGGGAAAGTACCGTGATGAATCCTCATCCAAAACTTACTGAAAATGAAATAAAGATCATGCTGGATTATATCCTTTCATTAAAACCGGCGCAGAATAAAAAAGTAATTAATGTCATTGAAAATAAAAAAGCCCAGGCGATTAAAACCACCAAACCTGGTTTTGGGGCTCCGCTTGAAGGTGTCCATCCAAGCTATGAAGTAAGCACCATTCATAAAAAGGATTTTAAACCACGTGTAGGTGGCCTGGCTTTTCTTCCGGATGGACGTTTACTGGTAACTACCTGGGATGCCATAGGCGCCGTTTACCTGCTGGATGGTGTCGAAACTGGTGATACCAACAAGATCAAAGTGAAGCGTATCGCCTCTGGACTGGCAGAGCCTCTGGGTATTGAAGTTGTTAATGGGGAAATATTTGTATTACAGAAGCAAGAGTTAACCAGATTGATCGATCAGGATGGCGATGACCTTATTGATGTATATGAGGCAGTGTGTAATCGGTGGGGAGTTACCGGTGATTTTCATGAATTTGCTTTTGGACTGATTTTTAAAGATGGACATTTTTACGCAACGCTTTCTTTAGCTATGCGGCTCATGTCCCATGAGAAACAACAGCCGGACCGTGGCAGGACCATCAGGATCAGCCGGGATGGCAGTTATGAATCTATTAATTATGGCCTGCGAACACCCAACGGCATTGGCCTTGGTATCGATAACGAAATATTTGTGACCGACAACCAGGGAGAATGGGTTCCCGGTAATAAATTAATTCATGTTAAAAAGGGAGAGTATCATGGCATGCGTTGGGGACTTCCGGATTCACTGCCGGAAACAACACCCATTGCACTGCCAGCCATTTGGCTCCCGGAAGATGAAATAGGCAACTCACCATCTGAGCCGGTTTTGATGCAGGACGGCCCATATAAAGGTCAAATGCTGCATGGTGATGTGACGCATGGAGGCATAAAAAGGGACTTTCTGGAAAAAATAAATGGTGCGTATCAGGGTGCAGTATTTCGATTCACCCAGGGATTGGAAGCAGGGGTGAATCGTCTTCGCTGGGGCCCGGATGGCGCACTTTATATTGGAGGAGTCGGGATGGTGGGTGGATGGAGCTGGAAAGAAAAACAATACGGTCTCCAACGAATGAAATACAATGGGAACCTGACATTTGAAATGCTGGCTGTCCGCGCAAAAGCAAAAGGTTTTGAAATAGAATTTACAGAACCGCTTGAAAAGGGAAGAGAAATCAGGGTATCTGAATTTTTAGTACATCAATGGTGCTATCTTCCAACGGCAAATTATGGCGGACCCAAAATGGATTTGGAAAAATTGAAAGTTACACGGATCAATATTTCAAAAGACAGATCCCGGGTATATTTGGAAATCCCGGAATTAAAAAAAGAACATGTGGTTTATTTTCGTTTACCGGAGAATCTTCAAAGCGTCAGTGGGCAGTCCCTATGGTCTTCCGAAGCCTGGTACACTTTAAATAATATTCCTGAGTAAACTTTCTAAAACCCCAATATGGACCATCTGCAATATGGAAACGAAAAGATCAACCGCAGGGAATTTGTCGGTCGCACCGGGACATGGATGGCCTCTGGCTTAGTTGGAAGCTCGTTAAGCACTAAACATTTAAGCAATTTCATGAAACCATCACCCATGATCCGGATCAAAAATGTAGATTCTAATTTTGAACGTGAACCACTGATTCCGTATCGCTTTAAAGGAAGTGCTATCACGGAGGGATGGCAGACAGCGGCTTATCTGGAGTCCGAATCCGGTATCCACAAAATAGGTCTTGGAGGCCAGGGAATCCTTTGGTCCGATTCAAAAGTTTTTGCAGCCCACTCCCCTGCAGGAGGCAATGCCCTGATGTATGCCATGAGCGAGAGGGCTTTACAAATCATGAAGGGGAATACCTTTACCCATCCGCAGTCCTTACTCGATGAGCTGCTGCCGGAAGTCTATGCTTACGGACAGAAAATAACCGGTAATCCGGATTTAAGAAAAACATTTGCCTTAAATGCCCTGGTATGTATCGATAATGCCGCCTGGTTGTTATATGCTGCTGAAAACCGGATTAATCAATTTGATGACCTGGTTCCGAATACTTATAAACCGGGTTTAGGCTATCGCCATGAAAAAGTGGCCAGCATGCCTTCCTTTAGTGTGGGTGCGGATGTTGAAAAAATCAAGGCGGCTGCGGATCAGGGATATTTTATTATGAAACTAAAGACCGGGTCAGCCGGCTCCCAGCAGGAAATGTTGGAAAAGGATATCGCTTTTCTTACGGCTGTGCACAAAGCTATTGGTCACTACGAGACACCCTATACTAAAACAGGGAAGATCCCGTATTATTTCGATGCCAATGAACGGTATGATGAGAAAGTTACTTTATTGCGTTTCCTGGATCACGCCAAAAAAATTGGGGCTTTTGATCAGATTGCGGTGGTCGAAGAACCTTTTGGTGAAAGGAACGAGATGTTTGTAGGAGATATGGGCGTGACCATTGCTGCGGATGAAAGTGCCCATACCACAGAGGATGCTGCTGCACGGATTGAGCAGGGTTATTCTGCGATTGCTGTAAAAGCCATTGCAAAGACCCTAAGCATGACTATGCGGGTTGTCCAGCTTGCTTACGATAAAAACATCCCTTGTTTTTGTGCGGACTTAACCGTCAACCCTATTCTGGCGGATTGGAATAAAAATGTGGCTGCCCGCCTGGCTCCTTTTCCCAATATAAGTATTGGATTGCAGGAAACAAACGGACATCAATATTATAAAAACTGGGATAAAATGATGAGCTACCACCCAAAAGCCGGGGCCAGTTGGACCCAGACCCGGGATGGCGTCTACCTCACCGATCAATCGTTTTATAAAGAAAGTGGCGGGATATTCCAACCATCAGCACATTATGAGGAAATGTTTAGTCATTTGCATAAATAATTATTTGTTTTGAATAGTATGTTAAAGTTTAAACTATAATTGAATTGATGAATTTTATGCAATATTGTGTAAATTATGATAGTATACGTTTTACCCAATTAAATCGAGATGAGCCTTTATTCCAGGTTAATAATTTGTTCTTGGTCGTTGTTATTTACCAAGGTTTGTTTTTCACAAGAAAGTATTGAAAACTTTCAGAAACCAGAGAAACAAATCTCTTTTGCACGAGAGAAAAAATCACTTTCTTATTATGTCCGGCAAGCCGAGCTTTGGTATACTGAAATAAAAAAAGACTATACTTCTGAATACAACTGGTTCAATTATTACAGGGCATGCAGAAATGCACACGGTACAGCGGATTGGAAAGATGATTTTGTTAAAGAATCACCGGCATTAAAATTTGGTCAGGAAATAGCGGATTCTATGAAGGTCTATATTCCTGAAACCTTTACGTATTATTTTGTTGCCGGATCAACTGGAGGGGTATCAAGTAATGGAGACCTTTTAATGAAAGCTTACCAACTCAATCCTGATTTTGAGGGTATTCATGCTACCATGGCAACTTATGCTACTTCGATTTTTGACGACAATCTAAGAAAAGACGTAAATCAACGGTGGTTCAAACAAAATGAAATTTCCATGGGTTTACTGAATTATGCCTATAATGTTTTAATGTCCTTAGAACCAAATAGTGTTATTCTAAGTGAACATGACAATGATACGTACCCGCTTTGGATGTTACAGGATGCAAAGAGTTTAAGAGAAGATGTTACCGTCATTAATATTGACTTTTTGTTGGACGAAAACTATCGAAAAGTAATCTTTGAGAAACTAAAAATCCGGCCCCTTGACCTTGGCAACATTGACCTGAATAAGTATTCCGAAAACTGGGAAAAAGTTGTTCATCATTTTGTAAATTATTATAAAATTGAGAATCCCCTTTATATTGCCATGTCAATGGCACCTGAAAGATATGAAGGCCTTAATAACCACTTACATCCTGTGGGTTTAGCTTTTAAATATTCAACAGCCAAGGTTGAAAACACTTTCCTCAATTTAGAATTGGTTGAAAATAAATTTTTATTGGACTATATTTTTGCTAACTTTTATCCTGACATCAGCGCAAACATTGTAAATCAATTAAACCTGAATTATTTCACATCTTTTAAAATTTGTTATCATTACTATAGAAAAAACCATTTGACCCCTCAAATTGAAAAGATAGACAAATTGGTCTCCATTATCCTGGATAATATTGAGCCAGCTGAGGTTAGAAATAAATCCAAGGAGAAATTTTATAACAACTAACCCATAATGGAAACTGACGTCATATGATAGCCTTATCTTTCCCACAACACTTAAGGTCTGCCAAATGAAAATTCACA
>JAWXBI010000260.1:0-3796 GCA_034439915.1 Saprospiraceae bacterium
ATGTGGTGCCTATGAGACATAAACCTGTTTAGATTTTTTGAGTATGCCGTACCTACGGGACGGAAGTGTCAAGGTGAGTTTTTACCGATATGTGGTGCCCATGAGACATAAACCTGTTTAGATTTTTTGAGTATGCGGTACCTACGGGACGGAAGTGTCAAGGTGAGTTTTTACCGATATGCGGTGTCTACGGCACAGAAACTTTCCCAAATCCCCAAAATTGGTTGAGTTACAAAACAAACTCAATAAAATAATCCCGTAGGGATTTATTATCGGAGAAACATTAAATCCGTCCCAGACGCGTGCCTTAGGTAGGCCCTATAAGATTCGGTCAACCGCCAAACACGTCCTTCACACGTTTCAACACCAATCCGGTAAAATGGTGTGAAAGGCCAAGATTGTTTTCCACGTTAAACCAATTTTCCAAATCTTGCAGGGTAAAGTTTGTATTGATTTCTGGCCTCCCTGCCAGCAGGGTTTGCAGGGAGACACCGGTTGACCTGGATTCAATACATGCTTTTTCAACCAGGTCATGCGCATTTATTTTCCCTAGTTTCATAGCCATAGCATTCTCTACCACATCAGCAAACACCAAACCATTGGTCCACTTAATATTAGCCAGCATACGATCAGGATGTACTACCAGATGAGCCATCATTTCCTCGACCAGCCTCATAGAACCCGCAGTTAATTTAAATAGATCCTCCATCACCTCCCATTCTGCATGCCAGCTACCCAGAGCACGCTCATGATCGGTAGCTGCACATTCCAGAATCGTAGCCACCAGGTGAGGAACACGGATTCCATTTGCTAAAACCAAAATACCGTTGACCGGATTGTTTTTATGCGGCATAGATGAAGATCCGCCCTTGCCGGGATCATCAAAGCTGATTTCTCCAATTTCAGTCTGAGCCATCAAGATCAGGTCTGTGGTCAATTTAGAGAGGTGGGCATGCAGCATACCAAGGGTTGTGGCGATTTGTATAATCGACTGTCGTTGACTGTGCCATGGTTTTAAAGGTTGGTCCAATTGCAGGTTTTGGGCTACAGAGGCACTTATGGTTTCATAAGCTTGAGCATCCAATCCGGTCCAGTTTCCCACTGCCCCGCCTAACTGAACCGGAAAACGAAGGGAATCCATAGACTGGTATACCGGGATCAGGCCATCGATCCAACCGGCAATCTTAAGTCCGAATGTTATGGGCTTGGCTTGTTGTAAAAAAGTTCTGCCTATCATCGGGGTATGCTGATGTGCTTCAGCCCGCTCCGCGAGTTGCAGGATCAATTGTTTGAGTTTGTCGTTTATCCAGTAGGCCGCTTTTTTGTATTGAATCATGGCCGCCGTGTCAATTGCATCCTGACTGGTTGCCCCGAAATGGATATAATGGTATGAACCCGACTCCTCTTTTTGAAGCAATTCAGTGCACTGCTTAAGTAAGGCGATCAGCACATTGCCACCCAGAGCACTTTCAACAGTTAGCCGCTCAATATCGATAAACCCGGATTGACAACTATTTTCTATAGCCTGGGCAGCAGACTTTGGGATGAGGCCAATGGCAGATTGGGCAATAGCCAATTCTTTTTCAAAAGCCAATAAAGCCTCTATCCGCTGATCAGTATCGAATATAGAATTGAAGGTCTGGTCGTAAAACAAATCGCGATTCAAGGAAGACATAGCCATAAAGAGATTTAAAATTAGCGTTATAATTTATAACTGGTATTTGGGTACCGCCTGGATTCAAAATGAATATCAGGCCCTTTCCAGGATTACAGCATAGCCCTGACCAACACCCACACACATAGTGACTAGTGCGTAACGTTTTTGGCTTAGCTGCAGATCAGTGGCTGCTGCACCCAATAGTCTAGCTCCGGTCATACCCAAAGGATGACCCAGGGCAATAGCTCCACCATGGATATTGACTCTCGGATCGTCATCTTTTAAATCCAGGAGCCTAAGACAAGCCAAAACCTGTGCAGCAAAAGCTTCATTGATTTCGATGAAGTCCATGTCCTCCAACGTGAGATTTGTTTTTTGCAGTAAAGCCCTTGTTGCAGGTACAGGTCCTATACCCATGATCCTGGGCTCAACTCCAACAACAGCCGATCCAATAATCCGCGCCAATGGTTTTAGTTCATATTCTTTTATAGCAGATTCGGAAGCCAGAATCAAAACAGCAGCGCCATCGTTTAATCCTGAAGAATTTCCTGCCGTCACTGTACCATTTGATTTGAATGCAGGTTTTAATTTACTGAGCACTTCCAGGGTGGAATTGGGTTTGATAAATTCATCCTGTCCAAATAAAATCTTCTTGTCTTTTAATTTTATTTCTACCGGAATAATTTCTCTACTCAGTCTTCCGGATTCTCTGGCAATAAGAGCTTTTTGTTGGGATAGCATCGCGAACCTATCCTGATCTGTTCTGCTGATGGAGTATTTTTCAACCAGGTTTTCAGCAGTGACACCCATAGCATCGGTACCGTATAACTCCTGCATCCCGGGATTGATAAACCGCCACCCAAAACTGGAGTCATACAATTGTGCATCGTTGCCAAAGGGTTTAGACGATTTGGACATGACCCAGGGACCGCGAGTCATGTTTTCAACCCCGCCGGCAAGGATAAGATGGGCATCTCCCTCCGATATATTCCTTTGTCCATGAACGACGGCTGACATCCCTGAAGCACACAAACAGTTGATGGTTTCTCCGGGTATAGTATATGGTAAACCAGCCAGCAGCAAGGCCATCCGTGCCACATTGCGGTTGTCTTCTCCTGCCTGATTGGCGCAGCCCAATAGGACATCATCAATCTGTGTCCGTGGAATGGATGGATTTTTTTCCATCAATTTATTGATTACCCAGGCTGCCAGGTCATCTGCTCGTATGCCAGAAAGACTGCCACCAAAGCTGCCGATGGGAGTCCGGAGTGAATCAATAATATATGCCTGGTTCATCTTTTATAAATGCAGGAGGCGCTATAATGGGAATGAAGCTGATTTATTGACTTAATGATTTAATCGGGATCAACATTACTTTTCGAAACTCAACTTCAGATCCTTCTGCCTGTAATGTAAAACTGCCTTTAGCGGCAGTAGCGCCATACCCATGATTGACCAATTCATGATTGACCCATACTTTGATTTCATTTCCAAGGCATTCGATGACCATAGTATTCCAATCACCCACCGGTTTTTCCGAATGGTCGGTGAGATTGGGGATCCTTCTGTTTTTGTCCCCTTCTATTCCCCAATCGGCTTTAGGCCCTCTTCGGGTCTCCATGTCGGGCACGGTTATGTCTTCTCCTATACACCAGAAATCACCGGCATTTTCATGCATCATTTGGACTTCAATGGATTGCGGAAACATGGAATACAACCTTCTTGGAGTTGATGCATGGACCAGGGCTCCACAATTTCCAGGAGTGCCAACAAACCGGTATTCCAATTCCACGCGATAGTTTTCAAAGGATTGATCGGTAATCAAATGTCCTCCTGGTGTGCCAAGGCTAACTAATATTCCATTACGAATAATAAAGGGGTTTTGGGCGGCGGGATTTGTATCCATTGCCGGCACATCAATATGCCAACCGGTAAGGTCCTTGCCGTTAATCAGATTTATTGAGGAAGTATTATTCTGGTCTGGCTTCGACTTACAATGAATCATCAAAAAAAGCAGGCAAATAACAAACAGGTGTGATTTCATAAATCCCGGGATTGATCTAAATTTATTGTACAAATTACAATTAAACATTCTATCAGGCTTAACTGAAGTGGTTTAGGTTGAGGTTGAGGTTGAGG
>JAWXBI010000261.1:0-13076 GCA_034439915.1 Saprospiraceae bacterium
ATATTAATACAGCGGATGCATGGTATGATGAGTCTTAATCCTTGTTTTAAGGGATGTGCCAATCGGCCTCCGGGCAACCGGAGTTACCGACTTCACCCCGTCGATGTCTTAATCCTTGTTTTAATGGATGTGCCAATCGGCCCCTGTTGCCAATTTTGACACGACCGAGCTTACAAGCAGTCTTAATCCTTGTTTTAATGGATGTGCCAATCGGCCTTGATTATAAAAAAAGCACTGGAGCAAAGACTAAAAGTCTTAATCCTTGTTTTAATGGATGTGCCAATCGGCCCAACGAAAAAACTAAACCCGTTGCATTTAGATGTCCGACGTCTTAATCCTTGTTTTAATGGATGTGCCAATCGGCCGGGTAGTTTGCTAATATATTCATTTTCAATGAAATAGATAGTTGTTTATGCATAAAAGAGTTCGGTTTTAATCAAAATAAATAGGTTTTTTCTCATATAAAAACAGTATTTGGAGGATCTATAATTTGTTCAATATTAACATTTTTGCCAATCAGTTTCATGCTTCTTGCATCGCTAACATTTAATGGAACCAATATAATACTGTCCCTATTTTCATAAACATCATTGATCTCAGTTAACGTAATCCGTATATCATCAAATTTCGGATGGTCGCTATGGCATAAAAATACAGACTTTTGTACACGGATGCATCCTTTACTCAGCAAATATTTGGCGACCATCCGGCGCACTTTATGGTTTTCTATATCGTAAAGTATAAGATAGTTCATACTTATGGCTTTTACAGGTTTGTTTTTTATGATACCCAATATCAGTTGTATGCGCTGGGGTAAGGGCAACAATTCGGTCCCATCTACCTTACTCATCTCATCTGCTGATTCCTGGACCACCGTAAATCCGCTCTCCCTGAGTTTCCTGATGCGGGCGGTTAAATCATATTCCTTATTTGGTGGTCGCGCCATACCAATTTATTTAAGCCAATTGGCTTTTTAAAAGATCGGTCAACAATTTACTGAGTTCCTTATTACTTCCCGTTTTAGTAGTAGGTATTATACTCACTCCTTTTTTACCATAAAATACATTGATCTCTGTCCACAAATGACCGGCCTGTGCTTTTATTTGCCTTCCATAATGAATCGGGTCATTGCTGATCAATCTGGCGCCTACATCGGAAAACAAACCATCAATGGCAGCTATTATCTCCGCTAGTCTTTCGGGTTGTTCGTAGTGCTTTTCTTTTGGGGGAACCAACCGTTGTCCAACTTTAATTTTAATGGCATTCAAAACTTCGGTTGACAATTCTTGCCCATCGGACACTCCAATATATGTAGTCTGTTTTTGTTCCCTTTGTGCTTTTTCGGCTTCCTTAATTTCTCCTTTTAATATATCCAAATGCTGGAAATCATCCGGAATTACATATTGTCCACTGTCTATCAATTGAGGACTGGGATTGTAATAGGCTTCGGTATCAAAACTAACGAAACAACACCGGGAAACATCATTAGTTTTGATATCCACTGCGGCTCCTAAACGGTATAAAGCCGCAAGTTTTATACAAAAGGATTTATAAAACATACCATAATAGCCACTATCCGTTATCCTGTCTTTTAAACGGAATAATACTTTCAGCCCATCGCCACCCGGAGAAGCAAACAATAACTCTACCCGCTCATCCTGCTTCAGCAAATCCCTGGTCTGCTGTATATTCAGTTCGTACTCAGAGAGGTGATCAATGTCGATTAGAAAGCGTTCGGTAAAAACAAAATTTTCCTTTCGTCTTATCTTTGGATGAAAATGCCCACATAAGAGGTAAGGCAAAGCGGTTTTCATTTTTCGGTATTGGTTGGGATTGATTTCAGGATAACTGTTGTCTATTTCTAAAACTGTAAATTTATCGAGATTCAGCAACCTGTTGCGAATATGGGTTGCGACGCGCAGAATCCCGCTTTCCCCGGATTGTCGAACTACTTGTGTTAACTCATATTCTTTTGAAACCAAACTATATTTTTCGTATAAATATTCCGCAGATAACGCACCGGTTATGGAATCGGATACAGTGGGCAACTGGGCCGGGTCGCCTATAAAAATAATTTTATCCTTTCGCTGCTTGTTTTGGGGAGCAAGAAAGGTCATTAGATCCTGTAACAAAATGCCTGATCCAAAGAGGAAAAAATCATTTTCCGAATATTTATCAGCAATCATGGAAGCCTCATCTATCAGGTATATTTGGTTAATATTTTCCCGCGTTTTTTCCAGGTTAAAGCGAAACTTGTATTGAATTTTGTCATCAATTTTTATTTCTATTTCATCAATCTCCTGAGGTTGTATATACCCCGGTGAATAGTGTTGCCTACAAAACCAGTTTTTTCGCTTAAAATTCTTGCCGCGCGGCCGGTAGGAGCCAGCAAAACAGGATTTAACTTGAGGGGTTTTATATATTCTGCAATGGTTTTGGTAATTGTAGTTTTACCGGTTCCTGCATAACCTTTGAGCAGGAAGCACTTTTTATCCGACTCCAAAAAATCATGCAATGCCTGGAAATCTGTTTCCTGGTCGGAAGTAGGCTTAATTTTTTGTTTGGCAAATTCGGGTAATGGCATTATAGCAAAATTAATATGCGATTAGTAGTGTCGGAACTGTGCAAATCCAAATTCAGATGTTGTTATGTTTTTTTTGACGATTACTTTTCTTTCCGTGGTGCTGGCTATGCAGGAGATCCCAATGGCTGTTAACCGATTAACCAAACGATGGGTAAATACCAGCTCGCCCATGATATGCACTGCCAAAGGATTTATTTGCCTGATTTTTTGAACATATCCATCAACCAATAAATCCAGATCATAATCCGTCATATTCGGGTCAATGGGTGGAAACGATAAATCTTCAATTGTTTGATAGTGGTCAAGGGCGGTTGTCATCTGGTTGTCGGTCCAAAGATGGCTGGGGTGATTGCAGAGATTGAGGAGCATATAGTTACATGTTATTTAGTATCTGATCCCATATTCCATTTCGAATTAATTAACCAACGGGTAAAGCGGTTGACCTTACCGGTATGATTGGTATAAGCCACTGCCGATTGGGTAAAACTGATCAGTAATGCAAGCAGCACATAAGTCCAGCGATAATACCATTGATTATAGTACTTGAATAACAACCAGAGACAGAGTACACTCAATACTATACTGATACCCCAAATGCCCCAAATCACGGTTTTGATACCAAAACGCAACATCAATTTTCTTGCAAGTAAGTTCCTTTCCTGTGCCGGGTGTTTAATCCGCAGATGGGTTGTATAACAATCCAGGAATTTGGTTGCTATTATTAGAAAGGTACTTATGATAAGGAGGAAAAGCACTATGGGATTTTACTCATGTAACCATAACCGACAGCAGTTTTTGCGCCGAGGCCGTGCTCTGTTAATGCTTCAATCAACCAATCTTCAAGTGTTTTGTCCCAAAACTGTTTTGTTTTCAAATTCCAGTTCTCCACTTTAGTAGCCAGTAAAAACTGAAAAGTTGTATTAGAAACTGTCAAAAAGAATATTGGCGTGGGGCTTTGAGTATCCGTAGGAGCTTCGTTTCCACTATAATATTTGGGATAATGTGGGTTCATAATATCTACTTCAATCGTCGGTTTATGCGTTGGTAGAGCATCAAAAAACGTCACCTTGCCTTGCCTTTCTTCTCTGAAAGTTGATTTGTACGTTTTCTTTCTATCTCCCTCTTCAACTGTTAATTCAGCGGGACATCCAAAAATTTCGCAAAATTCTGTGCTTGCTGAAATCGCTTTACCTTCATTATTTTCATACTCGGAAAAAATCACCCAAGACCTCAATACCCCTTTAATCGATGATGCCGGAATATATGGCACACCGTAGACATGGTGTAATGTGATGCCCGTTTCGTACACGCTGTGCCCACCCAATCCTGTAACGAAACGCCAATCCGGTTTGAATTTTGGGCTTAACAGCTGCCCCTCTTTGGGGAAAAGTAACCTGGCTGATTGGGCTTGGCGGTTGGCAAGTTGAGGTTCATTTATAGAGAAAAGATCTCCGAAATTGGTTTTTATGTTAATTGCCGGAACAACAACTTTCTTATCATTTCCTCTACTGCTTTCTATAGGTTTTGAGTTGAAAAATTTAAAGTGCATTTCATTTTCCTTATTGTCCTTGAAATCGTACCGAGCGAAACGATTAAGTTTCAAAGAAAAATTATCGCCATCCTCCAGCATGCAAGCCATTGTGTCGTTCGGCACCCTGGCTCTTCTTAATGAATAACTATCACCACTGTTTTCTTGTCTTCTTAGCATTTCTTCGTATGTATTATTGTATTCTTCAACTTCTTTGGCCTTTTCCTTTTTGGCTTCTAATGCAGCTAAATCCGCAAAAAAAACCACCCCACCGACCATGATATTGATCGCAGGATTACCTTCAAACTCACATTCCAGTTTGTCAAATTCTTTACTGATCTCAGGCATTTCTTTCTTTATCGGAATATCCTTCCCCTTGGAACGGATGTGCATGCGCTTATTTCTGATATGTAGGATACCTTTTTCCATATCGGTCATACATTTTCGTCTGCTTCCCCTTCAATCAAGCCTTCAGCAAATCGGCGGAGCCAATTAAGAAATGCGAGTATTTCTATGCAGAGGGCACGGTAATCAGGAGAATTTAGGTTAATAGCAGCTTCCGATAAATCATCAGATGGCGTTTCTCCAAGTAGCCATTTTTTATGTTCTTGTCGAAGCCAACTGTTTAAATCATCATATAACAATCCCCAGGAAGTTTTATTGCCTTCTTTATTTTTACTTTTTGAAAAAACGAAGCTAAGTGCGGCTCCCAAACCATTTGACTTAATCATCATGGGCAGTTTTTTTGCATAGGCTTTATATTCCTTTGCCTTCTTTCCACCAGTTTTTGATATAACTTGTGCTTTATCATAAGCAAATTTTGCCCGGGCCTGTTCCAGCCCTTTGACTGTTGAATTATCAACCATTGTTTTCGGGATTTTTATAAGGTAAAACAATCTTGGTTCGTAATAATCCTTTACCTAAAGTAGCATTGCCACCCAATTGGACAACAGGTGGCAAGCCGTCGATGAAAAATTTCATAATCGGATCTGCCTTTTCATGGCGTTTCGTTTTATCGCTATTTTCGATCTTTACTTTTATATCTGCGCTGTTCAAAAATTCCGGACTTGCAAGAACGAGAGAATACAGCACACATTCGGCAGGTAAATACTCTTCTGTAAAGAGTGCCCCACTTTGAACTGTACCGGTCTCATTATCAATTTTGATACGGGTAATCACTTCCGTAGAGAGATTAACAAAGTCCTTAAAATCATTATCAGACAATAACAGTATATCTTTTTTTGCTTTTTCGTGCCAGAATGAACCGGAAACAAACAGGTTATCCGCTAACCAGTCTGCCAAAGATTTAGAACCAATCTTCAAATCAACCTTAATAGCTTTGTTGAAAGTGTATTCTTCCAACACAATATGTTTTCCAAAAGCCAGATTGGTTTCGTCACTTAATGGAACTGCTTGATTGTCAGAAGCACTAATAATTCCATTTATTTCTATTTCAACTGAAAGCTTGAGGGCTTCAGAAAACTGCCTCAAGACTTTAGGGCAAATAATCCAGGCAAATACACCTTTCATGGATTTTACCGGGAAAAGCAGCAGGCGAGCATCCGTAAAACCCAGGGCTCCAGCGTGTTCATCGCCGTTTTCTTCAGGACCAAAGGCCTTGATGATGTCGTTTTTTTGGGTTTTTCCAACTTTTTCCTCGAAAGCCTCCCGTAACGCGCCTTTGAGCGAGGAGGCTTCTATTTTAGGAAAACTGGTGTGTCGTTCCCGCTGGATAGGGAGATCAACAATACCCAGAGAATCACCACTTCCGGCATGGAGTGGAGTTTCACAGGTAAGGAATAATGGTCGTGCAAGTTGAAACATTTGATTTGCTTTACAGATTGTTGGATGAATAAATGTCCTTTATACTATCAGGTTTCAGAGTAGTTTTCATAAATGTCTGGTAGATGTGTCGTTCCTGGCTCAAGTTATTTTTTTCAATGAAAAAATGTTTGACCTTGAAAACCAGTCCGGTATAGATTCCTTGTTTAAATGCTTTTGCAAATTCATTTAACATGAGATGTTCATCATCAGAAAGTGTTTTTGTTTTGTTTTTGCTATCTGTGTAAGAATAAAGCATCAACCAAAGTTCGACTGGGTTCCCTCTCTTTTCTTTTACAGCATTCACACGGTTAATAAAAGCCTTCTTGATTTTTTCCATTTTGATGTTATCTTCGAGTACAGAAACAGGTTTAATTTCTACGGCAATAAACTTCAAGGCTTCTGGACTAATCAATACATCGATATCCTCAGAACCCTCCCCTTCTATTTTTACACTGTGTTCAACTAGTTCTCTCCCGTACTTGGTGGCATAGCATTCAAAAACCTTATGTTCTATCAAATAGCCAAAGATGGTTCCAGTTAATGGGCTTGCCCGGTCAGAGTATCTGGCAATAAGGTTACCAATAATAGTCAAATCACAGCTTTCGGGTTTGACCAATTTCAGCTTCCGCATATTTGATAATTCTTCTTCGGTACCATTTGTCCTTTTATTACTGTTGTGTAGAAGCGTGGAAAATTGTTCGATCACTTCCCAATCAAAATTAATTGGCAAATTGCCTGTCTCAATAAGCTCCTCACTATCCTCATACAGATAGTAAAGAGGTATTTGCTCCAATTGAGCCAATAAAGTCAATGGGGGTATCAATGCTTTATAACCACCGGATATATTCAGTCTCACATCAGCATAATTATTTTTAATTGATTTTACTTCTTTAACTAAATTGAAAAAACCTTCATTTTCAAACTTTTTGGCATCCTTCACTTGCAGTCCTTCTATATATTGTACTTTCGCTCGTTCACCCAAATATTTTTTCAATACTCGTCCGCACATAAACGACAAAACAGTTTCAGTACAGAGAAGGTAAATCTCCGCTTCCATGTCTGAATCCATTTTTTTTAGGCTATCAAGTTCCGCACAGGTACCATTGTCCCGGATAAATTCAAATAATGATTCTTCTTTCTTGATAATATATGTTTTAAAAAAATCATTTTCCGGAAGAAACAATTCACTCTTAAAAGTTTGAGAATCAAGACTTGAGCAATCTACAAGTGAGTTAGATATCAAAGATGTTCCTACAGTAGTAATTATTTTCATGATTGTGATGGAATTCTACCTATATATGCGATGCCGAAACCCATTGCCTGGTAATTAGTGTCATTAATATTATCAGAAATACACTTTCCGTGAATTTCTTCTGCAGTATTTCGAGCAGACTCCAAATTTTGCGCTTCTACGTAAAACACAGACCCTGCTGGTACACATTGGAGCATGGGCTTAGGTTGCCTTTTTTCAATATCCCAACCTCCCACATGCATGGGCCTGTCAATTGCAGCAGTTATTAATTTCAGGTTATACTTTTTCAATAATGTTCCTGGTAGCCAACCTTGATTGAATACCGCTGGTGTGGAAATGTATATTTTAAATCGTGGTTCATTTAATTTTGGTAGTTTCAATTCAATATTGTCAACTTTCTCGAAATAAGCGATTCGCCTTTCCCCACCTAGTGTCAGCCAACCTTTTTCTGACAATTCCATTGAATTATAACCTAAAATAAAATAAAGTTTTTGACCTTTGGTGTTGGTTAGCCTATTAGCTTGAATGCGAAAGAGTTTTCCTTCTGAAGCGGTCCGCGTATCCCTGTCCCGACCTATTCCAATTTTATATTCTTCCAGCACAAAGTCCGAAAGCTTCTTTATGTGGAGCGAATGGGTTTCACCATTTAAATACTTTTCTACCGTAAGTGTATCCATTAAATGTGGCGACTCAACTGTTTTACCAGAATATGAACTGATTAATGTTTGCGGCAATTCGGAATTCGAGTATTTAGGAGAATCGATTAATTGAAGAGTTTGTGCTAAGTAATCTTTTTTTTGATTTATTGGTACTATTAAATCCTTCGGCATTGGAAAGTATCGACTCCCCATGTCATCATCGAAAGCTATAAAATCAAAGTTTAAATTATCTGATTCGGATATTAATTGGGTTAATTTAGCTCCGCCATTACTTATTTTTTCTGAAATGTATGCCGAACGCAAAGCGCCATACAACACGCTTGGTGGAGGAGGAAATATTCCTTGGGCAAAGGAATCATCTCCCATTGAAAATGGTCGTCCGTCTCTAAAAAACAGGGTATCGGATGCTTGTATCGAAATGGTAGGCACAGGTCAGGTGGTTTGAGTCGTTTCCTTATTTTGTTTTTGTGGTACATCCAATTCCCTCTGAAAGAAATCAGAAATATGCAGCACTTGGAAGAAATTTTCAGTTTGCCGGAAACCGAACAACGGCATCATCAGGTCAGTCATCTTTTCTGATTCCTGCTTTTTGCGTTCTTTGCTCCAATGCTTGTTGGCGGCACGATGCAAGAGTCGCTTTAGTTCACATTTGAATACTTCTTGAAAAGCTGCGGGATCGTCCTGAAAATCCAGTACTCGTTCAAATTCAAGGCGTAGAGTTTTGATGAAGTTATTGGAGAAATCCTCCTGAATAAGCGCATTGGTAAGCGTAGATAATCGTTCTATATTTTTTTCATTTGCACCAAATGGCAGTGCAGTCCTATGGCTCTCTCCGGAGCCTTTGACGACCGATATAGCGAATGCATTTTTTTCATCGAGGTCTTTGGCTTTTTTCTGGGAATTCCTTGCTTCCTGCAATACAAGAGTCAACGGCTCTTTGTAATGCGCCACGCATATACCCATTGAGAAGGAGATTTCTTTTGTTTTAAATCCAGAAAGCGGGATGTCCACCTTTTCACGGAAAAGGATTCGAATATCTTTCATCACGTGTAACAGGTGGTTTAAATTAAGGAATCCTATAAAATCGTCGCCGCCTGCATATATGGTCTGCCCGCTACCCTCGTCAAGTCGCTGTCTGGCAGCTTTGGAAAATTCGCTGAGGCACTGAGCCAACTGTATTTGAAAAACATTAAGTTGTTTTTTGTCTTTCAGAAATTCTCCGGAAAGCCATTTACCCATGTCGTCGCCATCAAAAGTGAATACTGCGTAATATTTTTGAAATTTTAATCCTGACTTTCTTTCTAATGCATCTCTTTTTTGAATTGCTTTTTCTAAGGTATAACCATTTTTGAATGTCATACCTGGATCATCCAATGACCTTTCAGACAACCCATTTTTATATAATAGTTGTGCATTAAACTCATTAAAAATTTGACTTTTATATTCTTTTAAATAGATGCGACCGACCGTATCCTTTTCCAATGAATTCAAAGCATCCAATAAAGCAATTTCAGCAGTCGATTTAAATGTATTTGTTTCGTAGTGTCGTTTTAAAAAACTGACAGCGCTTAGTCCTTCTCCACGTGCTAAAACATTTTCCTGATATTTTTGTTTTGGATCAACAGCTCCAGGTGTTGTATATAGTGGTGAGCCTTCCAGGTTAATAGGACTGTTAGATCGTGATTGGTAAAACTGTACATTGCGTTGCCCATCAAGGTTGCATTTTCGACCTCGTTCTCCTACAATTCCCTCCTGCCATCTAAATTGCCTAAATGGTCTAACATTTTTTATTCCAGCTAATTGTTTTTCTAAATTGGATATGGTTGAAGCATAATCATCTCCCTCTGAATCAATTACCCAAAATATTTCAAGGTGATTGGCAATCTGTTCATCAAATCCTTTAGGCTTTGAATTAATTCCTTTGAGCGATTCTCCTGCGATTCTATGCCATTCATTTCTTACTACATTCTCTATCCGCTGCCCAAAGGCTTTCAAGGCAGTTGTTTCAGTTTCTGGTACCTCAGCCAAAAACCGGTTTGGCATAGACTCTCCTTTTTTCGGAAAAATGAGATGCTTCTCACCAATTACTTCAATGGCTTTTCGTACTAAGGCAGAAAGCAACGAACTTCCTGCATACAAGTCTTGTGTCTTTCTTGCCTGGGCGATAAAAGATTGGACTGGTCCAATAGTGAAAAGTATGAGGTGCTTCATGGACTAAGGATTTTGGATTTCAGACTGTTTTGTAAAACTGTTCTCACCAAGGATTCCTTTTTCAAAGTAGTTATTACTGGAACTCCATTAGAAAGAATGGATACATATACCGGTGATGCAAATCGTGGACTACCAGCTCCAATACTATTATTATAGTCTCGCTTATTTACTGAGTTATCAACAATAAGTTTAACATCATGGGTGGCTTGACCTATTTGTATAAGCGACTTGGTGCTTGTACCAATCTTTATTTCAAGAATATAAGGATACTGATTACTGCTAATATTAGTCGGTATTATCGCCCCATTTTGAATCTTAAACATATTGGGTACGATGGTATTGATGCACTTTAAGATTCCATCTAAATCAATTGGGCTTATAAAAGGTACATCATCTATTTCAGTCACTGTCACCGACCCAAACCCTCTCCTGCTTCTCTTCCCCCATCCACCAAGTGTGCAGGCGAGGATGAAAAGATATTTGAGTTTTTCTTTCGAAATGACTTTTTCATCAAAATCTAACCTGATTTTGAAATCCTGGCCAGCAATATAAGAGCATGCTTCTGAGCCACCTTTGTGTGGAAGCAAGGAGATCCTTTTTTTATTGCTTTCATCAATTCCCGTATTTGTCCGAATCAACACCTTACTCCTGCCTTTTGTAGACCCAAAAATGGCCGCCTCCTGAGTTCGAAGTTGCTCAATAGGAAGGTGCCCATGCAAGGCTCTCCACCAAAAGCGCAGTGATGCTTTAATTCCGGGAGGGCGCAATTCCACATTAAATCCATCCGCTCCGTTCATGACTAGGGGAGTAACTGTTTTGCAAGTAAAAATTATCTTACTCATTATTTACTATCATTCAAATTATTAATACTCCTTACCATTCCATAACCCTGACTCACACTTTTCCCTAATCCGATATAATTTGGCAATGATACATTGCATTGAAAGTCGAGGTCAAAGGTTATTAGTGAAATACCTTTAAACTTTCGTGCTTGTTGGCTCACGATCCCAGTGATAGTTAATAATATAGGCTTTTCTACCTCCCACTTAAGGCCCTTGGCGAAGGAAAGGATATTAGCTTTTAGGATATTTTCCAAGAAGTCTATCATTTCAGATTGTTCGGTTAAATCCAGATATTTTTTATAATTATCTGCATTTAAACCCATCCAGTTGCGGATAGTGTAACTTATTTTTTTGTCCCAGATGTTTAAAACCTGGTTGTTCAAATCCAGGCGATCAATCACCAACACCATCCGATCCCCAAGTAGATTGATATCCCAGGAGGCATGATTGAAGAGCTTATGAATTTCATCGACCCCTTCACCCAGACAAATTATGCAAGGCTTGTTATGTATTATTTTATATTGAATTAACGGGTAAGTATAAAACACCTCCGTATCTGATTTATGCTGGTGGTAAAGGATGTGTTCACGTCCAACCTTTTCCACGACAGCACCTCGGAATGCTGTTATTTTATGCGCGGGTAGCTCATTCTCAAACTGGACCAGGAGTGTTCTTATTTTTTTCATTGGTCGATAAGGGGATAGGATTTTTCAGGGTTGTCTCTTTACATAATAGAATGATGAATATAAAAGAAAAAAAAGAAAAAACCAAAAATATGAGTGAATAGTTTTATTTCACAATTCACCAGGCCCCGACCAATTATGACCGCATGGGGTAATGTTTAATCGCCATAATTGCGTCCGAAAGGAAACATTGAAACGCGGGAATTCCAGTGTTCAAATAGGAAAACCGGCTTATACAGGGTGACTTAACCCGATGATTTAAAAGCCTATACCAGCTTTATTTGACCTTCCAATGGCTTGAATAGGGCAGCACTTCACATGAGGTTTTTAAACAGCCCAGGCGTGCCTCAGAAACCGCAGCCAATTTCCATGCATAAGTTTTTCTATATCGGTCTCCTTAAAACCCCTTTTCAAAAACAGCTCTCCCAAAACCGGCAGATCGGCAATCGAGCCCAGATCATAAGGTGATTGCTCTGCTCCAAAAGCTCCATCCAGGTCTGACCCTATGCCTACATGATCTGTATTGCCAGCCAGATCGCAAATGTGAACAACATGATCTAACACCTTATCCAGACTACAATTCATTTTTTGAGGCTCTGAAACTCCTCGTTGCCAACCGGGTACTATCATCCAGGCATCCATAGCGGCTCCGATCACCGCTCCCCTACGGATTAAAACTTTGATTTGATCGTCAGAAAATTGCCTGTTGTGATCGACTAGAGATCTACAATTATTATGGCTCGCCCATACCCATCCCTGAAATACATCCATCGCATGCCAGAATGCGTCGTCACACAGATGGGTCGCATCCAGGATCATTTTGAGGTCCTGCATTTTTTCCAGGAGTTCCACTCCGGCAGGATGCAGGATACCATGGGAGTCGGTACCGTTGGCATATCTTCCTGGGCCATAATGGGCGGGTCCGATGACCCTTAATCCATATTCGTAAGCAGTGTCCAGGTAACTCAGGTCAACCAGGGAATCGGCTCCTTCCAATGACAGTATGTATCCAATAGGTTTGGTCTTTGGGTATTGGCTTGAATTCCATAATTCAAGATGTCGGTTTAATGAGGCCAGGTCTTTGACCATCGAGAGTTGGCCTTCTTGTTCCATGGCCTGGTACCAGGCCAACTGGCCTTGAGTTTGTGCCCAGGCTTGTTCGGGTGAATTCCAGCCCGGCAATTTCGAATGAGGGGTTACATATCTGGCAATTTGAGTGGCTACTACCAGGCCAATATTGCCTTTGCGCAATTCCGGAAACGAAACCATGCCTTTGCCCCGGTCCGGTTTGTCGGTCAGGTGTTGCTCCCTCAGACGGATATGGTCGAGAGGTAACCTCAGGTCACGATTCCATTCCATGGCATTCATGGACAAGTCTAGATGTGCATCGATGATAAACATAATATTAATGTAAAGTTAAGCTTATTGTGACGGACATATATATCCCGTCGAGTAGCTAAGCTTTGTAGTAACGTTGTTTGTTTTGTTACAAC
>JAWXBI010000262.1:0-5258 GCA_034439915.1 Saprospiraceae bacterium
GATCTCAGTGAGGACTGCCAGACTTTTTCATACGGTACAGAAAAAGAGGCTCCATTTAAACACCGGGTGCCCATTATTTCCAATTCCGGAGGGTATATGATCCTGGATATGGATAGTCTGAATGGAGGTCATGGATTGGGAGTCTGGGGTATGATCACACTGAAACGACTTCTGTAGCGGCGTCTTTAGACGCTGATTTAACCAAGTGATGCATCGTCCCAAAGTATTTGTTAATTTTTAGACCTGGGATTTTAGCATAACTAAGCCATAAAGATGAGCCAAACTTTAACACAGCGCCTGAAGGCGCCGCTACAAATCCCGTCAAGATCCCGTTAACATCTCCTCCATTCTGCTATATATTAGGGCTAATAATGCTCCATTTTTTTTATCTTTAAAATATCATTATGCACCTTTTACTTACCCTGTTTTCGATTCTGTTCCATTTATTCCAGTACCTGCCGGAAGGGAAGCATATTTATCCGGGTCCAACAAATATGGACAACTTGTCACAGGTGCCTATGATGGTATGTGATCGTAGGTCTGATTCGCTAGAACTGGTGAAGTTTTATAATGCGACTGGTGGTCCTAATTGGTGGAAGAAATGGGATTTAAATAAACCAATCAATACTTGGCTCGGAATAAAGATTAATAATGAAGGTTGCATTACAGGTATCTATCTTAGTGATACATTAAGAGACTCAGATCATTCCGGAAATAATTTAATAGGCACAATTCTCCCATTGAATCTTCCTAATTTGAGTGAACTTGATCTCCATAACAATAAACTCTCAGGGAATCTGTCAAATTTTGAAACTTTGACATCTCTCAAATTCCTTTCCGTATTTGGAAATCAATTTATTGGAACCATTCCGAATTTCAATTTACCTTCACTTGAAGTTTTAAATATTGGCAGTAATCAATTAATTGATATTATTCCGAATTTTTCTAAACTTCCTAATCTGGAATACCTGGAAATTACTTATAATCAAGTTACTGGTTCAATACCTGATTTTGACAAACTCCCCAGACTTAAATGGTTGATTTTACAATACAATAAGTTAACTGGTAATATTCCGAATTTTTCTAAAATTCCTAGCCTTAAAGTTATTCAATTTTATGAAAATCAGTTGAATGGCACTATTCCTAATTTTGATAAAATGTCCAACCTTCAGCAATTAATTTTAAATAATAATAAATTGATAGGGACAATCCCCAATTTTAATAAGCTGCCCAACCTTGAAAATTTAGATTTATCCAATAACCAATTAAGTGGCTTTATTCCCAATTTCGATAATTTGCAAAACCTTCAATCTTTGTACATACAAAGTAATCAATTGAGCGGTACTATTCCAAATCATAATAGTTATAACACAAAATTGACCGAATATTTTCTTCATAACAATAAATTTACATTTTCAAGCATTATTACAAATTTAAACAGATTAAAAAATCTCATTGATATTACCAATAAAGTTTGCCCGACTTGTTCAGATACTCTCGTCTACGCTCCGCAGCAAAAAATATACAAGGATACTATCATTCTCATTTCTTCAAACATCAACTACACTCTCAACCTCCTCATCGACGATACCGTCACCACCAGCACCTATACCTGGTATAAAAACGATATATTATACAAAACCTTCAAAGGAAGTAATAAACTGCCTTTTACTCCTTTTACCGCCAATGATGCAGGGACTTATACTGTAAAGATCACCAATCCGATTGCACCGCAACTGACATTGGAAAGTTGGCCGATCAGGCTAGTCGTAGGTCCAAATTTGGTCTGCGATCGTAGATCAGATTCTTTAGAATTGGTGAAATTTTACAATGTAACAGGTGGACCAAACTGGATAAATAAATGGGATCCCATAAAGCCTATTAATACTTGGCAGGGAATACAATTAAACAGTAAAGGATGTGTAATAAAAATTATATTAATAAATAATAACTTAGTTGGAACAATACCGGATTTGATTCTTATAGAACTGCAAGAGTTGAGTTTGCTGAATCATAAATTAACTGGTGCCATCCCTGATTTTAACAATTTGCCAAATTTAAGTCAATTAAATCTAAGAAACAATAACCTTTTTGGAACTATTCCATCCTTTTCTAAGGTTCCAAAACTCGGTGACATAGATTTATCTCTCAATCAATTTTCCGATATTCTTCCAGATTTAAGTCATTTATCAACTCTTTCTAATATCCGGTTATACTTTAACCATTTAGAAGGAGAAATTCCCTCATTTTCTTCAAACCCTCTACTTCAGACCATCCAACTAAATGATAATAAATTTACTGGAAAAATTCCAAATTTTATCAATCATAAGGATTTAATTAATGTATGGCTGCACAATAATAAATTGAGTGGTCCATTACCTGCTTTTTTCATAAACAATCCTAAAATTTCTTACTTAACTGTCCAAGAAAACAATCTTATTTTCAGTCATTTAATTCATAATATTTCAAAAAACAAAACTCAGACAGATATTACCAATCAGGATTGTCCAGCATGTAAAGATGACACTCTCATTTACGCACCTCAAAAAAAAGTATTTGCTGATACTACCATCACTATTCTTATCAATACCAATTACACAATAGATTTAAAAATTGATGATACCGTTACCACCAGCACCTACACATGGTATAAAAATAACGCGGTATATAAAACTATTAAAGGAAGCAATAAACTCCCATTTACTCCATTTACAAGTAATGATGCAGGAACTTATACTGTAAAAATCAATAATCCACTTGCTCCTCAATTGACTTTAGAAAGTTGGCCTATAAGATTAAATATTAAAGAAGGTTGTCCTGGAACTTCAGCGGGAACGTTTAAAATAAACCGCAATGTATCCAATCAAAGTCCCAATATTAAATATCTCTGTTTTGGAGATCAGCTTAGTATTACCCATAATAGAGATGCGAATTTTTCAGGAGACCCAAATCCTAACACAACGCCTGGGATTGCTTATGTGTTTTACGACTGCAAACCCACCATTGATGGTCCTAATCTAGCAACTGTAATTAATGATCCTTGTTTAAACAAAAAATCTCCCGTAATAATCAATGGAATTCCTGTGAATCAAACCCAGGGTATGTGGATTGCTAGAGGGAATGTCAATGGAGATATCGATATTTTAAATGACGGTTATTTGCAAAACACCTACAACAATCGTAAACCGACTCAATTCTGGTTTGCCTCAATTACATTAGATCAATGGACTACAGATAATAAACCCCAATTCGAAACAGATGTAAATGGAGTGCCAGGTCCATGTATAGATGTCAATACTGATTCTGCTTTTTCAGTCGTTTTTTTCAATAAAGTGGAGATTTCCAATATTGCCGGTCGAAATGGTGGTATGGGAAATTATACAGGAACCTTGACCATCTCAGGTGGACTACCTGAGTTTGATCCTACAGCAAATTATCCAACGGTACGAATTGAAAATCTATTTGATCCTAGTAAAATAGGAAGTATAACCAATGGACCTGCTCTTCACGGGAAACCCATGACTTTCACCGTACCAAAACCTGGACGTTATCAAATCTCGGTTGAAGATGGTACCGGATGTTCACACTCTGAAAGATATATAGTCCTAATTGCTTCGGATAGCGGTTTAGTGAAAATAAAATGCAAAGATGCCAGGGTTGGTGAGACTGTTTGTATTCCCATTACCTTAGGAAAAATGAAAGAGCTTACCGCAGCTAAGTTTACTTTTTTATTTAATCCACTGGTATTCCAATATGTCAGGGCACAAAATCTAAATTCCGGTTTAGGATCTGATCTAAAACAAACTGTGGTCGAAGATCAAAAAAATAGTGGAATAATTAAACTTTTATGGTTTGATCCCAAATCATTGCCGAGAGATTTCACTAATGAAAGTGTATTGATTGAATTTTGTTTTATTGTCAAAGGCCCTCCTGGTTTGAGTGAATTCAGGATTACCGGATCCCCTGTATCCCTTGAGTTTGCTGATATCGGTGGAAATCCATATCCTTTAGGAGAAGGGAACGGTAGTTTATTTAAATGTAGTAGTATGGTGAGTCCTGGATCCAATCTGGATGCCTATTTTTCGCAGTGCGGCCAGACTATGTTTATCAATATTTTTGGAGGGAAGGGACCTTATACTGTGAAATGGGAACGAGAGATAAATCCTGCTAACAATGTATTTAAAACTTTTATGGCAGATGGCATACCAGATACATTAATGATTAACCAACCACCAGGTCGTTATTTTATTTCAATTACAGATTCCAGTGGATTTAATATAAAAGATACCGTTACCGTAATTGGTGGTTTAGCCAATTTGGGAGTCAATCTCAGCTTGCGTGAAAATTCAAGTTGTAAGGTTAATGATGGACGCATCATAGTTGCAGCCACCGGAGGTACCCCGGCATATAAATTTCAATGGAGCACTGGATCTGTAAGTGATCGAGCCCTTCAACTAGTTACTGGTAATTATTATTTAACTGTCACAGATGCACAAGGCTGTAAAAAATCAGATAGTTTTCTAATAAATCAAATTAATGTTAAAGCTGCAATTTCTATTCAAAAAAACCCAACGAATTCATGCTCAAAAGATGGGGTGATTAGTCCTGATTTTTCTAAAATTTCAGGGCTTCCCCCATTTACCGTTAGATGGGAAGGTGAAGGATTTCAGATTGGTAATTCGTTTGCAGGTCTTGGAACATCTCTTAATAAATTAATAGTCACTGACTTTAAAGGTTGTGCAGATACCTCTTCAATTATATTAATTCCTAATACTAAATTTGAGATTGCTCTAAGAAATGACAATCAAAAGGTAAAACACCAGACACCTCAATTATTTGATGTCATTGCCAATGACATTATCACCAAAGGAACTAACCTAAATATAACAATTGACAACCCTCAAAACGGATCTATCATCTATTCTCAATCCTCAGGTAAGGGCACCTACACCCCGGGAAAAGGATTTTCCGGTAAAGAATTGCTGAACTATACCGTTTGCGCGACGGATTGTGCCAATGCTTGTAAATCCTCCACTATAGAATTTTTGGTTGAAGGCCCCTGCGGCGACCGCAACAGCCTGGTCCTCCCCAATGTAATATTTCCAACTGGATCCGGCCCAAACCGATATTTCATTGTAGAAGCTATTCAAAAATGTCCAGATGCCTGGGGCCCGCGGCCTCATAAACTCCAGGTCTTCAACCGCTGGGGCGACCAGGTCTTCCGGAATAATAATTACCTCAATGACTGGGATGGGACC
>JAWXBI010000263.1:0-22599 GCA_034439915.1 Saprospiraceae bacterium
AGGATAGTGTCCTGCTGATTCTTTCCAACCAAAGTGATGCCTGGGGCAGTTTTTATTATGAAGAAAAGTATGATGCCCTGCGGACCATCCTCAAACCGCAGCTGAATGATAAAAGTGTGGAATGGCTGAAATATGAGTTCATTGAGCACAAGGAAACGAATTGTACCATAGCCATGTTTTGGGAAAAACTGATCGTACCTTTTAAAGTGGAAGTCGATGTAGACAATATTGTGATCGCTGGCCTGCGGGAGCAAGTGACCAGCCAGCGAGGTTTTAATAGTACTAATATGGTACAGGCAGCCCAATTTTGCCTTAATAAAAACATTAACCTCGATGAAGCCCTGACCTGGAGCCAACGCGCTGTTACCGGATTCAACGGCCAACGGAGTTTCGTCACCCTCCGCAACCTGGCAACCGCTTATGAAAAGCTCAACCGATTGCCGGCAGCAGATAGTGTAATGACGGAGGCCCTGAGTATGGCGAATCCAAACCAATATGTGTCTTATGGACGGGCGCTGATCACCCAGAAAAGAGCGGATAAAGCACTGGAAGTAATGAAGACCAATTTGCAAAAAAACGGGGATGTCTATATGGCCAATCTCGGACTGATGTTTGGTTATTCCGCTAAAGGAGATTATACCAATGCTATCAAACATGCCGATAAAGCTATGGCACAAGCCACCAACGATCCCGCGAAAAAACAAATTGAAGGCAACCTGGCCAAACTAAAAGAAAATAAAGATGTCAATTGAGAATAGAGGTGATTTGGGGGAAGTAGAAGTTAGGGCTTGGGCTTTTACTTCCAATCACTGACCATGATCACCCGTTTACTTTATTATCCTAAACATGTATGGCCTATCACCTTGAACTTGCAAACCGTACCCGCGAATTGATTGCCAACTCAGGCAAAAAAACAGAAGAGAAAGCCATGTTTGGCGGACTTTGTTTTATGGTCGAAGATAAAATGTGTATTGGGGTTGAAAAAGACCGGCTGATGGTGCGACTGGATCCCGCGATCTATGAAGAAGTGATCCACCTTCCCGGTTGCCAGCCCATGAATTTTACCGGTAAAATAATGAAAGGTTATGTGTATGTTGACGAGGAGGCTGTAAAAACCAAAAAAGCCCTTGGGTACTGGATACAACTGGCGCTGGAATTTAATACTATAGCTAAAGCATCTAAAAAAAGGAAACCTAAAAAATAGGTCAACCAAACCTTAGTATACCAATACAGAAATCCATTTTACGGCAAGAAAAAATCCAAGCGGGTTTGATACAACCAAATTTATTAATACTTTTAGTAAAACCTTATTTAGTGATCAAACTGCAAGGATGGCGTTGGCTATTATTGATTATTGTGGTGAATGCCTCCTGTAATGGGGCTGGACACCAATTGACGGAAGGTATTCCACCGGATCAGGCCTTATCCACTTTTCAATTAGCTGACGGATTTCAGATTGAATTAATAGCCGCCGAACCTTTAATTGCCGATCCGGTCGCCATGGATCTGGACGATGAAGGAAATATATATGTGGTCGAAATGCATGGCTATCCTCTCGATAAGGGAGGATCTGGTCGAATTGTCAAGTTGACCGACTCGGATGGAAACGGACAACCCGACAAAAGTTTTGTTTTTGCGGACAAATTGGTACTGCCTACCGGAATAATGAGATGGAAAAAAGGATTCCTGGTAGTTGATGTCCCGGATGTACTTTACCTGGAGGACACGGATGGTGATCACAAATCAGATCTGCGGAAAGTTATCTTGACGGGATTTGCATTGACCAACCCACAACACCTGGCCAACACGCCAATCTATGGCCTGGACAATTGGATTTACCTGGCACATCAGGGAAAGGTCACTCCAAAAGTATTCCCGGTTGAGTTTGGGGATACGGGCTCTGTCGTAAAATATGCCAATCAACCTGGTAGCAACAGCTTACCTACAGATGCCAATGGCCGTAACGTGAGGTTTAAACCCGATGATTTATTGCTGGAGATGTTGTCCGGTGATTCCCAATATGGACAAACATTTGATGAATGGGGCCATCAGTTTTTAACCAGCAATGCAGATCACCTGTTTAGTGAGATCCTGGCTGCCCGATACCTGGATCGCAACCCGGGTCTGTTGATCGCAGAAGCCATGGAAAAACTTCCCGACCATGGCAATGCTTGTGAAGTATATCCAATTACTAAAAATCCCCAGCATCAGTTGTTGACTGATATCGGTGTCGTCACTTCTTCCTGTGGCGTGACCTGGTATCATGGTGGTTTATTTCCCGACAGTTTTGCCCAAGTGACTTTTATCGCAGAACCTGTACATAATCTGGTACATGCAGATCGGATTGTTGGAAAAGGAGCCTCCTATACCGCCTCCAGAGTTTATCAGAAGAAAGAATTTTTAGCATCCACCGATTCCTGGTTCAGACCAGCACAATTCTACATCGGACCGGATGGGGCTTTGTATGTGCTGGATTATTATCGTCAGATCATTGAACACCCGGAGTGGATGAGCGACGAAGTGAATCAATCCGGGGCATTATATAATGGCGCTCAACAAGGCCGTATCTACCGGATTACTCCAAACGGTACCCCACCCATGGATTGGTGTGGAAAATTAAAGCTGGATCAATCAACTCATGCCCAATTAGCAGATTTGTTGGACCATAAAAATAGTTGGTGGAGAAGACAGGCACAGCGGTTATTGGTCGCTCAAAATGATCCCTCCATGGCTTCAATCATACAATCAAAACTGGAGCAACAGGTTCTTTCCTCTACAGGTATCGTGCATGCTCTTTGGACTTTAGAAGGGCTTCATCAACTGAAACCATCATTTATATCAAAAGCTTTAAATCATCCCACGGCAGGCGTAAGAGAAAACGCCATCCGGCTGGCGGAAATACATGCTTTGCAGGAGCCGCAATTAATTCAGGACCTACTCAAACTGGTTAATGATCCGGATGCAAAAGTTAGGTTTCAGCTCTTATGTACCCTGGGCTCATTGGATCATATCGATATTAAAGAAGTTATCCTTAAAATCCTGGTCCACGACATTGAGGATAAATGGGTTCAGTTGGCTGCCCTGTCATCTATGCCGGGCAATGAGTTTGATCTGATCAGGACGCTTATCCCGTTGTTGGAACCGACCGCAACGGAAGGCAGAAAACAATTTTTTGAACAAACGGCCGCAGTGATTAGTTTATCTGACCCGTCGCCCTTTTTAATTCAATTACTTCAGCTCACTACCCGCAAATCCACTGCATCATCGGGCTGGTGGCAAACAGCCCTTCTACAAGGTATTACCACGGGTTTAAAAATAAGTCCCAAAAACATCGATGGCATTCGTCCTGTTATTTCTTCACTCGTATCCAAATTTAATAAGATAGAGCAGACACCAATAAGAGCTGCGGCAATCCAATTATTGTTAGCATTGAAATTACCACCAAATGAATATGCAATACCAATCCAGCAAGCCCGGTTTTATTTAAAAGATACCTCAGCTCCCGTCGACCTTAAAACTGACGCCTTTTCTATTCTGGGTGCTGGACGGGATACCCAATCTATTCCGTTGATCCATGCCTTTATTAATCCCGGCCAACCGGATTTCTTGCAACAACAGGCACTTCAAACCTATTATCTGATATTACCCGATGAAGCATCCAGTTTTATAATTAATGAATGGAAAAACCTCACCCCTTCTGTGCGGGATGCAGGTGTCCTGGTAATGATGAGATCAAATAAATCAAGACATCTATTACTTCAGGCGGTTGAACAAAACAAGATACAACGATCTGCGATTGACTGGAGGAGAACCACCCAATTGTTGAACAGTCATATCGACTCCATCCGGGCTTATGCAAGAAAAATTTTGGGTCAACCCATGGCCAATCGCAATGAAGTATTTGAAAAATACCTGCCTGCATTGAGTCATCCGGGCGACCCTGCAAAAGGCATAATCCTATTTAAACAACACTGCGGAGTGTGCCATCAACTCGGCGGTGCATACGGGAAGGCGATTGGACCAGACCTTGCCTCGATTCGAAACCGGGAGGCCCGCTTTATCCTGGAAGATATCCTGGATCCAAACCGGTCACTGGCCGATGAATATGAAACCTGGGATATAGAAAGAAGTAACGGAGAGCATATAACCGGGATCATTTCAAATGAAACCAATTCTAATTTAACCGTGGTGGATGCTTTGGGGATCTCGACGACCATAGCCCGGTTGGATATAAGTAGCCTCACGGCGACGGACGTTTCAATGATGCCCGCGGGTTTTGAGTTAATTTTAGATGAAGAAGCAATGGCCAGCTTGTTGAGTTTTTTAAAGGGAATGAAATAAACCAACTCATCTGGAAATTATCTTCCTGTTTACTTTCAGGCGGATTCCATTATTTAAATCGATCATTGGATTCCCGGCAATGAATTTCGATCATTGCAGATTGAATCCATTCATTTCAATTTTATTTATTTTATTTGGATTAAATTAACCAGTTCAATCGTATGAAATACAAAGTAATCATCACCGGTGTGACCGGCATGGTTGGAGAAGGTGTCCTGCATGAATGCCTCCAACATCCGGTAATCGAATCCGTTTTGGTTATCAACCGGAAACGCTGCGGAGTCGTACATGCCAAGCTTACAGAAATAGTCCATGTCGATTTTTTTGACCTTACCTCCATTGAGTCACAGCTCCAGGGATATCATGCCTGCTTTTTTTGCCTGGGAGTCTCCTCGGTCGGCCTGTCGGAAGAAGAATATACCCGACTCACTCATACCTTAACCCTGGGGTTTGCATCAACACTGGCAAAAAAAAATCATGGAATGGTGTTTTGTTATGTCTCGGGTTCCGGAACAGATAGCACGGAAAAAGGCAAACTCATGTGGGCCAGGGTGAAAGGAAAAACAGAAAATGACCTGGTCAAATTACCGTTTAAAAAAGTATATAATTTTCGTCCTGGAGTCATTGAACCCACCAAGGGATTAAAAAACACCCTACCCTATTATAAATACTTTTTTTGGCTCATGCCTGTGTTAAGAACCCTTGCGCCCAATTTTATTTCTACTCTAAAAGACATCGGATTGGCTCGGATCAATGGTGTCGTGATCGGATATACCCAAAACATTCTTGAAGTAAAGGACATAAAAGCCTTGGCCCAGAAAACCGCCATCTGAGAAATGAAATCATCTGCTCCCAATTTCTCGTTCCATCATACCCAATCCATCTCCAGTTTTAAATTTGAGTTGACACTGTATGTATGGCTGGTACTTCTATGGTTTTCTTGTAAAAATGCGGAACAAAAGAATCTCCTTCAGGACCAACAGATAGCAAACGAACACGAAACTTCAAATTGGCTTGCGTATGGACGCACGCACAGTGAACAACGATTCAGCCCGCTATCTGCCATCAATGATTCTACCGTCTCCGGTTTAAAAGTCGATTGGTATCTTGACTTGCCCAATGATATTGGCCTGGTATCAACTCCTTTGGTGATAAAAGGAGTCTTGTATTTCTGCGGTACTATGAATATAGTCCGTGCGGTGGATGCCGTCACCGGCAAATTGATCTGGGAGTATGATCCCGAGGTAGGTAAACACGTGGGTAAAAACAAAAAAGTCGGATGGAGCCACAACCGGGGTTTGTCTTATTATAATGATAAACTTTTCGCCGCCACCTGGGATGGGCGTCTGTTGGCTTTGGATCTCAAGACGGGTAAATTAATCTGGAGCACACAAACGTTTGATTCCAACAAAGCGCTTTATATCACCGGAGCGCCTAAAGCCTTTAAGGGAAAGGTGCTGATCGGCAATGGCGGGTCAGAAAGAGGACCGGCGCGAGGTTATGTGACTGCTTATGATACGGAGACGGGTCAACAAGCCTGGAGATTTTATATCGTACCCGGTAATCCGGCGGATGGTTTTGAAAATGAAGCTATGAAATTGGCAGCCGACACCTGGACAGGAGAATGGTGGAAACTCGGGGGTGGGGGTAATGCCTGGCATGGTTTTACCTATGATCCCGATCTTGATTTGGTGTATATCGGTACTGGCAATGGTGGCCCATGGAATCGAAAAATAAGAAGCCCTGGTGGCGGTGATAATCTGTTTTTGTGTTCTATAGTAGCACTTGATCCGGATACCGGAGAATATCGATGGCATTATCAGACCACACCAGGAGAAAGCTGGGATTACAATTCCAATATGGATATCGTCTTAGCCGATTTGATGATCCAAGGAAATAAAACAAAAGTAATTTTACACGCTCCAAAGAATGGTTTTTTTTATGTGATCAATAGAGAGACAGGCAAATTGATTTCCGCTGAACCCTTTGTGGAAACTTCATGGGCCTCCCATATTGATTTAAAGACGGGCCGACCTGTTGAAAATCCAAATGCCAGATACGATACCGGCAAATTTTATCTTACACCGAGTGCCCATGGGGCACACAGTTGGCATCCCATGTCCTTTAACCCGGTCACCGGTTTGGTTTATTTGCCAACCATTCATGATGCCTCGTTTTATTCCGAAGAAGGAATTGACAAAACAAATTGGAAATCCATTGAATTTAAAGGAGGCATCGGAGTCCGGTTGACCAGTCCGGATACACTACCGAGACCTTATTCCGGGTCTCTGCAGGCCTGGGATCCCATCCTACAAAAACAAGTGTGGTCTATACCTCAAAAAGAATTATGGAACGCGGGTACCTTAACTACTGCAGGCAACCTGGTCTTTCAAGGACAAGCTGATGGGAAGATATACGCATATAACGCGACCACGGGGGAGGTGTTATGGACGTTTGATTGTGGTCTGGGTATTTCAGCCCCGCCAATTACTTACAATATAAACGGACGTCAATATATTTCTATCCTGGTGGGATGGGGTGGCGCTTTTGCCGGGGTAGGAAATAAAGCCCTGGGTTGGGAATACGGTAAGCATATGCGCAGATTGTTTACCTTTTCATTGGAAGGAAATGTTGTCCTTCCCAAACTTACACCACCCTACTTTCCGGTTGCTATAGATGCTCCTGATTTTAAGATGGACGAAAAACTAGTGGCTCAGGGTCGGGGTGAATATGGCTCCAATTGCGGCGTTTGCCATGGAGGAAGTGCCATAGCAATGGGTATGGCGCCCGACTTAAGGGCTTCTCCCCTTGCTTTGAATCTCGATTTATTCCGATCGGTGGTAAAAGAAGGGTTAAAAATAAACCGGGCTATGCCCGCATTTCCGGACCTGACGGATCAACAATTGCTTTCAATTATGCATTTTATTCGTACCCGGGCCAATGAAACCAAATCAAAGACGAAAGAATTAATCCAGCAGTGAGACCTCTTCCCCCGCTTAACAAGCCTCGAATCCGGGTCAACCAACAGGAGTGTACTGTTGTTAAGAATTAAAATAGAGTTACGTCCATAATCAAAACACCGGATCAGCTCGTAATGGTGTTTATCAACAATTGAACACTTCAACAATTGAACACTTCAACACTTCAACAATCCGATGGTTCGGATCAACATTCATTTACATTCCTGATTTATACCCAATATATAATGGTTGACTATATCAATCAGGGCTGCAGTCTCGGAACCCAGAAAACCAGAGATCATTTCGTTTTTTAATGACTTTTTACTAAAATCCGTCAATGGACGAGCCAGGGGTAAATAGGTCCAATGCCATCTTTCTTCTTTATAGCCGTGGGGTCTGCCGGCAGAATAGGGTTGACAAAACCCATACTTTCCTGCATGAGTCTTAAGCCAGGTATATATTTTTTTACCCTCCCCATGGTCAAAATAACCGTTATCCAGGTTGTTGAGGTCCATATCCGTACCCCAATGATGTCGGGAAGATCCAGGCATAGAAGAATATTCCAATATTTTTAAAGCCCGCGTAACCGGGTCGGGTGTGGTATTTGCAAGGTTTTGACCATCTTCAACCAGACGTTTGCCGGTCCATTTATCTTCCCATATCGTTTTTTGACTATTGAAATTTCTGGTGGCGGAGATAATCTTAAGCTGGACACCGGATTCCTGGGCATTGTTATACATCCGGATAAATGCCTCCAGGGTTTCTTTCCTTAAGAACATACCGGTACGATTGGCATATTTTATTTCCACGGCACGAAATAACTCATGGTTGGAAGGTTCAAATTTCCCCATGATATAGGATATGGTATCGAGGGAATTGGTATCGGCAATGACAAAGGGAACAATGGGTATAGTAGCAAAAGAGGAGGACCCGTTTTTACAGAAAAAAAGGAATAAAACCAAAAATCCCAACAGGCCGGAAGAATAAAAACGACCGGTAAAGAATTTCATCTATTTATTGGATATGACCAGGTATTTTTCCAGAGCCATGCTCATGGAGGGAATATCCGGAGCAGGTGCTTTGATGTTCAACTGAAGCCCTACTTCTTCAACTGCTTTTGAAGTCTGGGTTCCGAAAGCCGCTATCCGGGTTTCATCCTGTTTAAAATTGGGAAAGTTGTCATACAGGGACTTCAGACACAAAGGGCTGAAGAAAACCAACACATCGTATTTGATATCTTTGAGATGAGACAGGTTACAACTAACTGTCCTGTACATGACGGCTTCCGTTACCTTGAGTCCCTTTGCATTCAGGTAATCAAAGACCTCCTTGGCTCCCTGATCGCTGCTTGGTAAAAGAAACTTTTCTGCTTTATGTTTATTAAAATAAGCATTCAGGTCTTCAATGCTTTTAGTCCCAACGAAAACTTTTCTTTTCCGATAGAGGATAAATTTTTGCAGATAATTACCGATCGCTTCGGTCAGGCAAAAATATTTCATGTCCGGGTTTACCTTGATCCGCATTTCTTCGATCATCCGGAAATAATGCTCGATGGCCGTTTTACTCGTAAAAACTACCGCTGAATATTCATCCGGGCGAATCCGCGCTTTACGGAATTCTTTTTCCGTCACTGCATCAATCTGATTAAACGGGATAAAATCAATTTTGAGATTGAATTTTTTTTCAATCGCGCTATAAGGTGAATGTTCTGGCTTTGGTTGGGAAACCAGAATTGTTTTGATTCGCTTATATTTTTCCGTAGGAGTCTTGGCCGTATTACCCATGCAAGAGATCAAATTTTCCTGGTTCAAAAATGTCCCAGGAAAGACAAGGGCAGGTATTAAGTAGTCAAATACCTGACCAAAATCATCCAGGGCGCTATTTCAACGGCACAAAGGTAAATAATAAAATGCAATTTTCTGGATACAATGACCGGGATGTTATTTAACAAACCCCTGATCTGCCGCATGGCGTATAGGGCAATGATGATACCCAGTCCACTAAATATCAGCATCTTAGCAGACTCCGGATCGATGAAAGAAAGAAGGATATTGATCAACATCAACCCTAATCCGGCGGTCAAATTATGGATTCCGATCGTATAGTTAAAAAAACTGGCTTCTTTTTCCATCGGAAAAACCTTGCCCATAATATACAATACCAGGTGACGGATCAAATAGACTATAATTACGATCAAAATGGCCCAATAAAGGGACAAATCCGCTACCTGAAACAACTTAAACGACTGATATATAAAGATTCCCGCATTGATAATGAATAAAAAATACAAAATTCCGAAGATCAGCATGTGATTTCCCTTAAAGGCATCTTTAAATAAAACGCGCAGCTGATTCTGATTGTAAGTTGCTTTAAGCAATAAAGCCGGGTAGGATCGGTTAAAATTGATCGCAATGGCTGCCAGAAGAAATAAAAAGATATAAATGATAAACCAGGCATTCTTGCTGATCTCGCCCTGATTATTGGTGGAAGCGGTTCCAAATGATTTTAATTCCTTTTTAATCTCCTTGATATCGGTTTCTTCTGAGGGAGGCACAATATCAATGAATGTATTATCAACGACGGGATTAGCCGAATTTTCTGCAGGTGGGTCTACTTCTTTAATTTCAATTACAGGATCTTTTCGAGATGCTGCAGCCTGACTTTCTTTGCCAGATTCCTGGCGTTTGCCCGGATTAGGGAGTATGACTGTTTTGGCCCTTTCTTTGCCTTTTGGTGTTTTGATATCAAAAATATTGGTGGATGAAACCGCTTCTTTGGATGTAGTGGTCTTTTTATCCAGTTCCAGCATATCGATCAGGGACGACCCTTCAGCAGGTTTAGGTGGAGGTGCGGGCTTCGATAATACGGCTGGAGTATCGGCCGTCTGGGCCTTTGGTTTTGCCTCCGGTTTTTTAACGGCCTCTTTTCTGACTGTAGGGGGAGACCCCTGTGCAGGTTTTTTAATGTCAAATGGGTTTTGCCCAATCAATATGGAAGAGAAACAGAATAGACTGCAGAAAAGTAAACCTCTGATCATAAAGTAGAGTATCCGTTCCCCTGGTGAATAACGACTTTTCTTACTTTATTCAGGTCCCAGTCAATCACTAATCCTTTGGCTATTTTATCGGCAACCGCTTTGCCGTATAATATTTGAATCAAATACAATACCGCGTCAAAGGAACTGGCGCCACCGGAGGAGGTAATCACATTTTTATCATGTACAAAGACCACATTATCGTAAACCCTCAGTTGCGGAAAACGATCTCTAAATGGTTTGATGTCGGCAGGAAAAGTGGTGCAGGAGATTCCGTCCAATAAACCTGCTTTGGCCAGAATAAAAACACCGTCACAATGAGAAGTGACAAACATGGCATTGGTCCCCGTTTCTCTTACCCAATTGATAAGGGTAGTATCTTTTATCCCATCGGTCATATGGTGTTCAGCACCCGGTACGACCAGGATATCTATTTTAGGTAGTTTGTCCCGGGTATAATCAAAATCCGGTTTGATGTACAATCCTTCAAAGGTGCGGATGAGATCATGGGTATTTGCCACGGTAAATACATTCATCGCCTTAATGTTTTCGCGATACTGAGTATGCTGGAATACATCGTAAGGTGCCGTAAGCTCGGTATTGTATACTCCATTGGTGATGAGGAATGCTACATTGTAGCGGTCGGGTAATATCAGGTCCTTTTGTTTGAGTACTACAGATCTGGCCCCGGGATCCCTCTCCGATCTGTGATGCTGACATGCCGGCAACAACCCGGTAAGCATCAGGCCAAACAAACAGACACGGATACCAATTTTTCGAATATGAGTTAAATACATCATTGGAGAAACGGAATCTACTGCAAATTTGTTATTTTTTTACTTTAGCAGCCGTTAATGTTTGCCTAATATGGAAATTAAGAATCGTAAAGCCCAACATGAATTTCTTTTCAAACAGTCCTTTGAAGCGGGCATTTTGCTGGATGGGGCTGAGGTAAAATCGATCCGGGAAGGCACTGCCAATCTCAATGACGCTTATTGTTATTTCAGTGATGCAGAGTTATACATTCGAAATTTTCATATAGCCCCCTTCAAACAAGCCGCCGGTTGGTCCATCCACGATCCCCTCCGCGTCAGAAAGCTCCTGTTAAAGAAAAATGAATTAAAAAAACTACGCAACCGGGTGGAAGAAAAGGGCATGACCATCATCCCTTACCGTCTCTATCTTTCGGAAAGAGGGCTGATCAAACTGGAGATCGTATTGGGCGAAGGCAAAAAGGCATATGATAAACGCGAAACAATCAAGGCTAAAGACAATCGGAGGGAATTGGAAAGGATGGATAAGGGGAAGGAATAGGGGGGGTGAATTGTGGAATTGTTGATCCGAACCATCGGATTGTTGAATTGTTGAATTGTTGAATTGCAGGTCACCTTATAGTTTGGGGTGAGATGGTAGGATAGTGGATCCGATTGCATTGCGGATTGTTGATGCCAGAATTGTAACTCACCCAAAGATTAAGCCTGGAAAGATCGAATTGTTGATTCAAAGCAGGGCTTGTTTAATGTCAGACTGGAAGAATACTCTCTAAGGGAATTTTTAGAAAATTACACTCTTTGCTTAGATGGACGGATAAATAGGTCTGCCTATTTAAGAAATTACATTTTCTTTTTGTAGAATACCCGTATCGTCAATAACACCATTGACATGGGATGGGTCCGTTTGAATACCAAGGTAGCTTATTGAATCAGTATCTAACCCAAACCATGTCTTCCGTCAAAGATTCTAAAATAATCCAAAATCAAAATATCCCCAACCCATTTGATCATCAGACCCGCATTGGCATTCTGCTTTCACAAGAGATTAGAGGCTTATTAAAAATTACAGACCTCCTGGGTCGTACGATTAAATTATATGATCAGGTCTGGCCTAAAGGTTACCATGAAGTAATTCTTGACCGGAATGAATTAGGAGGGAATGGGATTTTTTACTACAGTTTTGAGTGTAAAAACTTTAAAGCCGTGCGAAAGATGGTCTTGATGGATTAGAAAATCAACATTATTTAATCAATGTGATTTGGTTTAGCCTATCCACGAGACCTGGAAGGTTTTTCAGATACCCTATGTGAAACCTTCCATGTCTTGTTAATTAAAATGGCCCGTTTAATTCTTTCTTTTCTTCATTTCTTTCATTCTTTAATTACATACCCCTCAACTCCTCCTTATCTCCGGCATCCTCCCCGGAGTATAGGGCGCCCCAGCTTTTTCCAATATGAGTTCCAATTTATTTACCAGTTCATTGATGGTATTGATCTCGCGAACGACTTCATCCAAATCCTTATTGGTTTCCTGATAGGTTTTAAGCATGGTGTCGGTGGGGCCACCCGATATTTCCCACAGGCTGCCGATAATACTGAAGACCCTGCCGTTGATGCCTGGCACGGTTTCAAACTCGCGGGAAGACAACGTGGGATCTCCATTCATCTGAATGCCCACTTTTTTAAGTCTGTCTTCCAATTGCTGTGCATCGGTGTTTACGGATAAAGGTAGCCGGGGTGTTTGCAGATAAGCTGCTTTGATAAAACGCAATTTATTGGCCAGGTCACCCTGATACCGCTGGGTCATACTAGCAATCCTTCGCATATCTGCTACTTGTTTATTAAACAAATCGACCGCCTTTCTGTCTTCGGCCTGGATCGTTGCATTTTTTAAAGGAACTGCATCAATACCCGCTGGCCCGCCCAGGTCTGTATACACCCCGTTTTCAAATTTGCTAAGTTGCACTTTAAAATGGCCGGGAACTACCGGATAACCCGCTTCAACAGAACTAAAAAGACTGGCTGCCACTGGCGGTGTAAGGTTGACGGCACTAACCGGTGCTGATCGCAGGTCCCAGAAAAATTGTTTACTTCCTTTTTTCGCAGGCAGTTTGATTCGGCGTACAATTTCGCCCTGGTCATCGGTAATGGTCGCCAGTATATAGGGCTCCGGTTCATTATCTTCCAGTCGCAGACTGTCTATGCTGGGATACAAGACGGTTTCCCCTTTTTTAATTTTTTGTTTTTCGGCTTCTTTTCTTTTTTCCTTCATAGTCAACAGGTCGTTTTTAATATGATAAACTATGGTAGCTCCCGGCAATGGATTGGGTGAAGTAAAAAAAGATTCACCTTGAAAAGCCTTATCCCGCAAACCCAGTGGATACCAGGGATTATACAACAGGGCAGTGTCTACCGGATAGATATGGACTTCTTTGTCAAGATTATTTTTATCGAAGTTCCTGAGAATGGCATAGTTTTCGAGGATCCAAAACCCTCGTCCAAAAGTAGCCAGTACCAGATCGTTTTCCCGCCGTTGAATTTCGAGATCTCTGACGGCTATAGTGGGTAAACCGTTTTTAATCTGCGTCCAGGTTTTTCCTCCATCGACTGTGACGAATAAACCAAACTCAGTCCCAACAAACAACAAATTGGGATCGACATGATCTTCAGCGATGGTATATACGCTACCCCGGACAGGAAGATTGGATGAAATGGATGACCAGGTCTTTCCCATATCTGCCGTTTTAAATACATAGGGTTTAAAATCTCCATACCGGTGATGGTTAAACGCGACATAAGCTGTGTTTTTATCGTGAGATGAAGCTATGATTTGATTAACATAGGATTGATCAGGTGCTCCCTGGACAGGGGCAAGTTTTGTCCACTGTGTGCCCGCGTTCAGGGTAAGGTGCATTAACCCGTCATCGGTACCGATCCATAATAGATTGGGATCCAATTTAGATTCAGCAAGGGCCACAATATTGCCATAGATATCCGTACTTCCGTTTTTAGCGACGGCATCCACACTCCATACCCTACCCATGACCTGCATTTTGTTCCGATCTGTTCCTGCGGTCAGGTCCGGGCTGATGACCTGCCAGCTGTCGCCCCGGTCATTGCTACGGAATACTTTATTGGCAGCAAAATATAACCGTTTGTGATCGTGTTGGGAAATCAGCAAAGGGGCATCCCAATTCCAGCGATAAGCCGGGTCATTCTCAAACTCAATAGGTCGGATATTAGTTTGTTCACCACTTCGTTTATCAAATCGCTGAAGTCCGCCGTATTGGGATTGCGCATATACAATATTGTGATCCATATAATCGGCCTGGGATTCAAACCCATCTCCCCCGCAGGTGATATACCAGTCGCTGTTAGTTACCCCATTGGCACTGGTGGTGCGGGAAGGGCCACCTAATGAAAAATTATCCTGGGTCCCGCCGTATATATTATAAAAAGGAGTAGCGTAATCCACCGATACTTTATAAAACTGGGTTACCGGAAGATTTGGTTTAAACTGCCAGTTTTGGCCGTCATCCCAGGATTCATAAAGCCCGCCATCACAACCCACTAAGGTATGCTGGGTATCATCCGGATCGATCCAGACGTGATGATTGTCCACATGTTTATTTTTCTCTCCAAACCGACGCCAGGTTTTTCCACCATCATCTGTAATCATTAAATATACATTGGCGCTCCAAACCCGGTTTGGGTTTATAGGATCGCAATACAACTCCTGATAATAATTTCCACTGGTCTGATAACCATCGCGTTTTTCCCAACTTGCCCCACGATCAGTACTCCGGTATACCCCGGTTTCTTCTCCTTCTACTATGGCATATATATAATCGGGATTGGCCGGAGATATCGCCAAACCAATTCGGCCAAGATCTTTGCCGGAAGGAAACCCGCCACCCACCTTATTCCAGGTTGCTCCGGCATCCGTACTTTTATATAAGGCTGATTCAGGGCCACCCCCTATATAAGTAAATACTTTGCGTTGGCGCTGATGGGCACAAGCAAATAAAATATTGGAATTTCGTGGATCCATGTGAACTTCATTAAACCCGGTATGTTCACTGACCGTCAATACAGCTTTCCAGGATTTGCCGCCGTCTATCGATTTGTAAATCCCCCGCTCTCCCCCGCTGTTCCAGACCGGTCCATACGCCGCTACATAAATAATGTCGCTGTTTTGAGGATCTACGACGATCTTTCCGATGTGTTCTGAGTTTTTCAATCCCATATTTTTCCAGGATTTGCCTCCATCCTCTGATTTATATATTCCATCACCATATGCAACGGAGCGCTGATTATTGTTTTCCCCTGTACCCAGCCACAATACTGCACTGTTGGAGGGATCGATGGTGATACATCCAATGCTGTACGAACCATATTGATCAAAAATGGGAGAAAAGGTAGTACCGGCATTTACTGTTTTCCATACCCCACCGGAAGCCACGGCAACATAATATTCGCTGTGTTTTTTTGGATTCACCGCGATATCCGCCACCCGTCCGGATACCAAAGCAGGGCCTATACCCCTCATGGTTAACCCTGCGAATACATCTGATTTGAGGGTATCCGCGGCGGGGACAACTTCGGCGGCAGCCATAGGTTTGTCATTTGTTTTTTTCTTTTGCGCCAATAGGGTCACGGATAAAAACAATAGTGTAAGCAGAGAAAATATCGGTTTCATAATGGAGAGATTTTATGGGATTAAATTAATCAAATACCCGGAAATACAATTCAGCAGGCTTCATTCCTTCATTTCTTCATTTCTTCATTTTTTAATTTCCTGTCTGTGTACCTTCGCACCGATGAATCAGGAACTTTTTATTTACGATAGTTTATCCAGGGAATTTGTCCGGTTTGAGCCAATCCATGAAGGCAGGGTAGGTATGTATGTCTGCGGCCCCACCGTCTATAGCGATGTACATTTAGGAAATTGCCGCACATTCATCAGTTTTGATATTATATATCGTTATCTGACTCAATTAGGATATAAAGTGAGGTATGTTCGCAATATCACTGATGTGGGTCACCTGGAGGGAGACGCGGATGAAGGCGAAGATAAGGTTTCTAAAAAGGCCAGGATGGAGCGGCTGGAACCTATGGAAGTAGTCCAACGGTATATGAACGGTTTCCATCACATGATGACAGTGTTCAATACCGTGCCCCCGAGTATCGAACCACGTGCTACCGGCCATATTGTGGAACAAATCGAAATGATCAAAACCATTCTGGAAAATGGTTATGGTTATGAACGAAATGGTTCAGTATATTTTAATACTCAAAAACTGGTTCAATCCCATGATGTGTATGGAAAACTATCGGGTAAAATCATGGATGAACTCCTCAATGAGTCCCGCAACCTCAAAAACCAGGATGAAAAACAACACCCTTCCGATTTTGCTCTCTGGATCAAAGCGGACGAACGACATCTGATGCATTGGCCCTCTCCCTGGTCCGAAGGGTTTCCGGGATGGCATCTGGAGTGTTCTGCGATGAGCACCAAATACCTGGGTACTCCTTTTGACATCCATGGTGGAGGTTATGACCTTAAGTTTCCCCATCATGAAAATGAAATCGCTCAGAATATAGGATGTTGCGGCCAAAGCCCGGCTAAATACTGGCTTCACGCCAATATGTTGCTGTTAAAAGGCAAAAAGATGAGTAAAAGTGACGGCAACTCAATTTCACCGGAACAATTGTTTACCGGAAACAGCCCGCACCTCACCAAGTCCTATGCGCCTATGGTGGTGCGTTTTTTTATGTTGTTAACCCAGTATCGGAGTACCCTTGACCTCACGGATGAAGCCCTGCAAGCAGCGGAAAAAGGATATAAACGCTTATTGGAAGCTTCGCGTAGCGTAAAACTTTTAAGTTCAGCAGGCAAGTCATTAAATACAGAACTGGATAATGAAATCAATATGGTCATGGATTCGATCTATAAAGAGATGAATGATGATTTTAATACCCCCAAAGCGCTGGCTGTTTTGTTTGACCTGGTGTCCCGAATCAATTCCTTTAAGAATGCCCAGGTCGATATTGAACAAATTTCTTCGGATACCGTGCAGCGACTTAAAGCTGAAATGGCCGTTTGGATAACGGATATTCTGGGTTTACGCGATGATGAGCAGGAATCTAATGGACACGGAACGTTGGATCAGGTAATGGAGCTGCTCATCGATCTTCGGCAACAAGCCAGATTAAAAAAAGATTTTGCTTTATCAGACCAGATCCGGGATAGATTGAGCAAGATAAAAGTCCAATTAAAAGACAGCAAGGAAGGTTCCAGTTGGAGCTATGAATAATTTGAATAGGTTTTAAAGAGAAATGTGATGCGAAGAACCAATCTGTTTTTTCCCTTTGTATTTTTTGTTGTCCTTTCCCCGGGCTGCAAACAAAATACGCCTACATCTGTAGCCCCTCCGGCAGTCAAGTTAAAGGTGCCTGCAATTAACAAAGACTCTGCTTATGCATTTGTAAAGGCCCAGGTGGAATTTGGACCCCGCACCCCAGGAACTAAGGGACACCAACTTTGCGGAGACTGGATAGTAGCAAAAGCTAAATCGTATGGCGCCAAAGTGATTGAACAGCCTTTTAAAGCACAGACTTTTTCGGGTATAAAATTTGATGCCAGAAACATCATTGCTTCGTATAATGAATCCGCAAAACCAAGGATATTGCTTGCCGCTCACTGGGATACCCGGTTTGTGGCCGACCATGACCCGGTCATAAGCAAAAAAAATACTCCGGTGACCGGTGCTGATGATGGGGCCAGCGGGGTAGCGGTATTACTTGAAATTGCCAGACAAGTACAGGCCAACCCTATACCTAATTTGGGCATTGACTTTATCTTTTTTGATGCGGAAGACCAGGGTGGGGAAAGTTCAGAAGAAGATGCATCAGAATCCTGGTGCCTTGGAGCGCAATATTGGTCCAGAAACCTGCATGTCAAGGGTTATCAGGCCAAATACGGTATACTCCTCGACATGGTAGGAGCAAAATCACCCCGTTATACCAAGGAAAGCACGTCCATGCGGTATGCCCCTGCCATCATGGATAAGATTTGGTTGATGGCCCAGCGCATGGGTTATGGTAATTATTTTGTCAATGAAAACTCCCCAGGTATTACGGACGACCATTATTTTGTGAATTACATTACCCGAATCCCCATGATTGATATTATTAACAGGCCGACAAATGACAAGTTTGTACCTCATTGGCATACGACGAATGATGTATTAGCCAATATAGATCCGGAGTCACTCCGGGCGACCGGCCAGGTAGTGCTGGCAGTAGTCTATAGAGAAGCCAACGGTGATTTTTAGCCAACCCCATCCCGATCCGGGAGATTGTAAATATATTGACAGACATTAAACCTATTGGACTCTTTCTACCCCGATGGCAACTTCGATGCCTTCTACTAATTCTATTTTAGCTTCAGCACCGAATTCTTTATAATAAATCTCATCGGCTAATACCTCATTCTTGATATAATCTCCATAGGAATGGATGGCACTGACGATGCCGTCGTGATTTTGAATAAATAAATTGATGCGGTCAGTCACTTTCAAGTCAGAGCTTTTGCGGATATTTTGAACCCGGTTGACGATTTCCCGGGCAATACCTTCTGCGCGCAATTCATCTGTCAGGGCGATATCCAGGGCTACGGTCAGATTGCCATCATTGGCTACAAACCAACCTGGCAGGTCTTCACTGCTGATTTCCACATCTTCAAGTGTAATCGGATAAGTATTGCCGTCAATATCCAGATTAAACTGGTTATTGACTTCCAATGAGCGAATGCCAGCTTGGTCCAGGGATGTTATGATTTCAGCAGCCGCTTTCATGTCTTTGCCCAACCGCTTGCCGAGGGTTTTAAAATTGGCTTTGATTTTTTTATGGATCAGTCCACTGGTATCCGTGATGTATTCCAGTGATTTGACATTGACTTCAGAAAGGATAAGATCTTTTACCTGTTCGACCTGGGCTATAAATTGTTCATCTAAAACCGGAATTAAAATTCTGCTGAGAGGTTGCCGTACCCGCAATTTTTCACGTTTACGAAGAGAAAGCACCATAGAGCTGATCCGTTGAGCAAAGTCCATTCGTTGTTCAAGTCCAGCGTCTATTTTATTTTTATCCGGCTCCGGCAGGAGGGCCAGGTGTACAGACTCATGAGGTTCGAACCGGGTTTCATTGTTGAGTTGCTGATACAACCAATCAGCAAAAAATGGAGCCAACGGTGCCATGAGTTTACTAATCGTGATGAGACATTCGTACAAGGTCTGATACGCTGCTATTTTATCTGCAGAATGAGAACCATCGGCATTCAGTGATGGTTTCCAGAATCTACGTCTGCATAGCCGCACATACCAATTGCTTAGTTTTTCATCAACAAAAGCTTCTATACTTCGAGCAGCCTGGGTGGGTTCATACGTAGCATAGGAATGATCGACGTCCTGAATCAGCGTATGAAGGGCGGAGAGGATCCAACGGTCGATCTCCGGTCGTTCCTGCAATTCAATGGATGGTTGTTGATGGTAAAAACCATCGATGTTTGCATAGAGTGCAAAAAATGAATAGGTATTGTACAGGGTGCCGAAAAACTTTCGTTTGGATTCTTCCAGGCTATCGATATCAAATTTGAGGTTTTCCCAGGGATTGGCATTGGATAACATATACCAGCGTGCGGCGTCAGCTCCATGTTTGTCCAGGGTATCAAAGGGGTCGACGGCATTGCCCAGGCGTTTGGACATTTTTTGTCCGTTTTTATCCAGGACCAGACCATTCGATACTACATTTCTAAAGGCAACTGAATCAAAACACAGAACGGCAATCGCATGCAGCGTAAAAAACCATCCTCTGGTCTGATCCACTCCCTCCGCGATATAGTCAGCGGGGAAATTGGCTTTAAACTTTTCCTGGTTTTCAAAAGGATAATGCCATTGGGCATAAGGCATGGCACCAGAATCAAACCAAACATCGATCAGGTCGAGTTCCCTGCGCATTGTTTTTCCTAAACCCGAAACTAATACGATCTCATCGATAAAAGGTCGATGCAGATCTTGCGGAATGGTTTGATTTAAATTCAGTACCTGGTTTGCTCTTTCTATCTCCAATTGCAACTGGGCCAGGGATCCAATGCAGATTTCTTCCTGTTGATCTTCTGTTCTCCAGACGGGAAGGGGTATGCCCCAATACCTGCTTCGGGAAAGGTTCCAGTCCTGGAGGTTTTCCAACCAGTTACCAAAGCGTCCCGTGCCGGTACTTTCGGGCTTCCAGTTGATGGTTTTATTTAATTCGACCATCCGGTCTTTGGCAGCAGTCGAACGTATAAACCAACTGTCCAGGGGATAATACAATACCGGTTTATCGGTGCGCCAGCAATGTGGGTAATTGTGTTCATATTTCTCCACCTTAAATGCTTTGTTTTCTTTTTTTAGTTTTACACAGATATCGATATTTACATCTTTATAGTCTGCTTCATCTTTATAATCTTTTACATATCTATTGCTAAACTCACCAAGGCCATTTACGAATTTTCCTTCGCGGTCCACCAGGATCAATATACCGAGATTGTTTTTTTGCCCCATTCTAAAGTCGTCTGCGCCGAAAGCCGGGGCCGTATGAACAATACCCGTCCCGTCGGTGGTGGTGACAAAATCACCGGTCAATACTCTAAAGGGGTTTGCACCATGTGTGATTTCCTGAACTTTGGATAAGGTATTGGCTTCAAATGGCAATAGCTGATGGTATTGAATGCCTTCCAGGTCACTGCCTTTACATTTTAATAAAATCTGGTATGGTAGGTTTTTACCATCGTTTTTATAGGTATTGAAATCAATATCTTCATGCTGTGCATTAAAGTATTTGGACACTAACTTTTCCGCTAAGACTACCTGAATGATTTTGTGTGTATACGGGTTCACGGTTTTAATGAGACAATATTCAATGGTTGCGCCAACGGTCAGACCCAGGTTGGACGGCAGGGTCCAGGGGGTAGTCGTCCAGGCTAAAAAAGAAAAAGACGGATGTAAACCCCGGCTATACAAGTCATATATAAATTTGGGAATTTGCACCAACGCAGATAATCTTTTATCTTTGTGGAGTCCCGGCAGGTTTTCGTCATCACGTTTGGATAAGTGAGTAGCGAAAAATTGTTGGGACTTTTTTATTTCAGACAACCTCAAATCATACAAAACCAACTGATCTGTTTTCTTTAATACAATTTTGACCAGGTAAAACCGGGATCCTATAGTTACTTTATTAACCAGATAATTAAAAACGGCACCGTCTTTACCGGAAGTTTTTTCTTCACTCAAAGGAATTGCAGTTTCTATTAATTGAGAGGCCTCTTTAAGAATTAATATTTTTTCTACTACAGGAGAATGAGCAAGTATTTCATCGATGCTGTTGCGGGTTAATACTATTTTCTCCCTTAATGAATGATTAAAAAAATCTTTTTTCCTGAGATGATTATAAGCCCAGGTTTTTGTTGCCCTTCTATAGGCGTTGAGGTCGTCGGTGTGCTCCGCCTTTAACTCAATAAATGACAAGTTGTCCAGGTGTTTTAGGGCAATCATTCTGTTTTCATAATTGTATGCCTCGAAAGCGGTTATACAACTGGTATCTTTTACATCTTTGTAAGTCCCCGGCATATTGAGTTCATGTGAACTCAATCCAGTGCCGGCAGCCGGTGAATAGGGTTGAATGGTATATCCTTTGTACAATAAATTTTTATCGCACAGGATTTTTAACAGGTTCCAAACGGATTCGATGTAGTCGTTTTCATAGGTGATATATGGATGATCCAGGTCGACCCAGTAGCCGATGCGGCGGGTGAGTTCGTCCCATTGATCTTTAAACCGCAATACGGTTTTTCGGCAGGCGGCATTGTAATCTGCTATGGAAATAGTCTTACCGATATCCTCCTTGGTGATGCCCAGTTCTTTTTCCACGCTGAGTTCAATCGGCAAACCATGGGTATCCCAGCCTCCCTTGCGGGCAACCTGCCTGCCTTTCATGGTATGGTAACGGCAGAACAAATCTTTGATCGCCCGGCCCATGACGTGGTGGATACCCGGCATCCCATTGGCAGATGGCGGACCCTCATAAAACACAAAAGGATCACCCGTAGCCCGCTGTGCCACACTTTTATTAAAAATATCCTGCGACTCCCAGAAGGATCTGATTTCTTTGTCTATCTCCGGAAGATTCAGGGACTTATACTCTTTGTAACTCATAAAGCGGGGGCAAAGATAGGGGGGAGGGGGTGAATTAATGAATTAAGAAATTAAGAAATTAAGAAATGAAGGGTACTTCAGTGCGAAAAAAACTTCTTTTCCCAACCACTGACCATTTATTTCTTCCACACTGCCCCAACCCCGGCATCCCATAATTTTTTATTCAAAGCCGGAATATTTTTATCTAAAATTTCCCTGGCTCTGGCAAGCAACCCCGACCATACTTTATTCAATTCC
>JAWXBI010000264.1:0-13087 GCA_034439915.1 Saprospiraceae bacterium
TATATATATTTTTCGATGGCGTTTGCATTTTTAGTAGATATCATTCAAATGAAAACAGAAAAAAAAAGAATGTTAAATAAAATAATTAAACGTTGACTCGAATTACCTTCACGATTCTTTTATTCTTTTATTTTAATAGAATAAATGCCCAAAATACTAGAATAAGTAATCACAATACAATTGGATGGTACAATTTATTAAGCACGTTCAAGGTTTCTAAAAAAATAGGAATACACACGGAATACCAATGGCGTAGAAATAAATTATTTACTCATTGGCAGCAAAGTTTATTACGAGTTGGGGTAAATTATCAACTCAACCCTAAGATACAATTCAGGCTGGGTTATGCTTGGGCAGAAACATTTCCGTATGGAGAAATAGCTATTAATAGCTTCGGAAAAGATTTTACAGAGCATAGATTGTTTCAAACGGCAACCATCGCCGATAAGGTATCAATTATAGAAATGTCTCACCGGTTTATGCTGGAACAACGATGGGTAGGCAGATATACCAATGCCAATTTAACAAAGGAAGACGATTATTTATTTTTGAATCGTATGCGGTATATGTACCGCATACAAGTCCCGTTAAAAGGAAGGTCAATAGCCGATAAAACACCATATATTGGAGCTTACGACGAAATTTTTATAGGCTTTGGCAGAAATGCAAATGAAAATATTTTTGATCAAAATCGCCTGGGAATTCTTTTGGGATACAAATTAAATAATTTGTTTAGAATAGAGGTCGGTTATCTCAATCAAATTGTTCAACTTGGAAGAGAAGTGAATGGGCAAAATGTATTTCAATACAATAGTGGACTGATTGCAAATGTAAATTTCAATTTTGATTTATCAAAAATGAAAATTAAGTAAAACTGCCTCTATAAGCAATTAGTTTAGTTCGTATCTAGCCACTATCTAAACTAGTTATTGGCAAAGATTGTAATTTTTAATTATCAAAATTATCATTTCTTATTTTTACTTTAGCAACATTAGTTTAAAGTACAATCATAACTGTTAATGAATTATGGCTAATTATTATTAAAATATTATGGAAATATTACCAATCAAAATAATACAGGTAAATCATGCAAAAATAAATTATATTGACTATTTAGTAAAATCGATTTACCGGCTAATAATATATAGCAGACATCACTTGGACGATGACCTCTTAGATTCTTATTTATCAGAAATGAAGAAGTTTAAAGAACTTATTAGTGTAAAGAATGCTTTAATGGAAGCACAAAATGAGGAAGAAGCCAGGGTATATTTAAAAAACTTAATATTAACACTGGACTTTGTAATGGAAGAAATAACTTTGCATAATAATTTTGAAAAAGAAATTCAACTTTTTCAATTGCTCCGTTTAGTTTCTCCCGAAACCAATGCTATCCACCCAAATCGTTACAGGCAAACACTTGTGCAAATTGGAGGACATTTTTGTCCTGACCAAAGCATCGTTCCTCAATTAGTTTCAGAACTTTTTTATCAAATGCAATCCATAACAAACCCAATAATTAGAGCTATTTATTTTCATCATGAATTAATTAGAATTCACCCTTTTGTTGATGCTAACGGAAGAGTCACAAGAGTTGCGAAAAACTGGATGCTGATGTATGATTTATACCCACCTATATTTATAAACGATGCCGCTCAAAAAATAGAATATATTACCACACTTTCAAAAAGTTTCAGGCAACTTACTATATATCCTGGCAAATGGAATGAACATACTGAAACATTTTTTGAACAAGAACTCGATCGATTGGTATCAAATGCAACATTACTTTATGAAACGGTAAACAAAATAGGATTAGAGCGAGAAAAGCAAAAATAGATCATTAAAAAGGGATGCAATCAAAACTCAATTCATTTAAATCATTGGAGTGCTGGTTTCCTGGCTAATAGTTAACTGTATAACCAAATGAATTATTAACAATTCATTAAAACAATCACATTTGCAGCGTGGCATAAGAATAATGCATATCTTATCTGTTCATCTATTTTCATTCCTAACTAATATAATTTTAATGTGTGCAATACTGGGGGCTGGAGCAAAATGAAATACATTTGTTGCAACAGCAATTGTAACTGCATTGGAAATAGCCTCTTTTACTCAATGGTCGTTGCTTTAAAATAGTACATCAAGTTTGTTATTGTTTTTTAGCCATTTAATAGAAATGGACAATACTATAGAATATTTGGATAAAAAATACTCATTTGAAGGCGAAGTGGCTTAATTTATATTATTTTTCATCTCAAAGCAGAAAATTGAGAGAAACAATCCATTGTTTAACGCTCTCTAATTTTAAAAATAATTTTAAAAAGTAAAAAATTATGATATTTAAATGATACAGTCATCTTTAGCAATAATCATTTTTATTTTAACGACAAACATGTCTGTTGCTCAAAACTTTGACTTAGGAAGTTGGAACATATTTAATTTAAAATATACTGTTAACGACAAATGGAGTGTTTTTGGCGAAGCTCAATTACGCTCTTTGGAAATTTATAACAACTTTCATTATTTTGAATACAAAGCAGGAACAAATTATAGATTAAGTAAGTACATTACGATTTCCTTAGGAGCTGGAAGTCATCAAACTTATAAAGAAGGGGGCGATTTTGTATTGCCTAAAAATAGCAATGAATTTAGAATTTGGCCACAACTAATAATCTTTCAATCGTTTGGAAGGCTCAAACTAGAACAGAGATACCGAGCAGAGTTTAGACTTACAAGCGATGATTATCGCAATCGTTTCAGATACAGATTAGGTTTAGCCTATCCATTTGGTAAAGAAAAGAAAAATTATAAACCATATCAAATCAGTGTCAGTAATGAACTGTTTTTTACTGACAGCGAACCTTACTTTGAAAGAAATAGAATGTTAATGGCTTTCAATCACAAACCTTCAAAGTTAACAACATTCCAAATTGGCTATTTACATCAATTTGACTATAAAATCAATGATGAAATAGGAAGGGATTTTTTACTAATAGGTTTATATATTGAACTATTCAGTAAAAAAAATCAAAAGAGAGACTATGAAATTCAAATAAAAGATAATTAAATCCGGCTATTGCAAAGCCAGGAGTTTGCAGAAGAAACAATGTCTAAAAATGATAAATTTGTAGACCAAGCCGCTGAAAACAATGTAGAGCCCGCTAAAAAAAGTATCCGGGGCAAAAACCAAAATCTCATGGAAACGGAAGATAATGGAGATACCCGAAGACACGGAATTTACAGATGAATAATTGTTAGCTGCCGCTCCATGCGCCCCGCACCAGGAAATCAATGAAGATTGTACCTTTGCCGCTATGTCCTCTATAAAAAACATCTTATTTGACCTGGGCAACGTAATCATAGATATTGACATTCCCCGCACCCGCCATGAATTGTTTAAGCTGTTTCGACGTGCGGATCTTCAACAGCAGATTATTGATGAATTGCAGCCGGTGATACTGAATTATGAAACCGGCCAGATATCGGACGAACTATTTATCAATGCATTGATCCATTATGCCCGACCCCAGGTTTATGCGCAACAAATCATCCGGGCCTGGAATGCTATGCTTATTGATATCCCTTTTGAGCGGCTTGAGTTTTTGAAAATGCTCCGCACCCAGAAATACAAGTTGTATTTATTGAGCAATACCAACGGGTTGCATTTGTCATGGATCAACAATTTTATGACTAAACACTTCAACACACATTCCCTTGATGAATGGTTTGAACGATCCTATTATTCACATCTGATCAAACTGCGAAAACCCCATGCTTCCTGTTTTGAGTTTGTCCTTTCCGACTCAGGAATGGTAGCGGATGAGACTTTATTTATAGATGACATGCTGGAAAATATAGATTCCGCCAAAGCCCTGGGCATCCGCACCCTCTATCTCACTGGCGGCCATGAGGTCATTACGTCATTAAAAAACTATTTGTCTTTAAAGGATTGATTGTTTTATGAAAGTATCGCTGACTGCCGAAGAAGGCCTTGATCTCCTGAGGCAATATTGTAATTTTCAGGAAAGGTGCCACAAGGAAGTAAGGAGCAAAGGCCTGAAATTAGGCTTTTACGGCGCTACCCTGGAAGAACTCATCAGTCAGATGGTCTCTGAAGGATTATTAAATGAAGAAAGATATGCCAGATCCCTGGCACGGGGCAAATTCCGGAATAATCAATGGGGGAAAATAAAAATTGTACAGACACTCAAACAACATGACGTTTCTGAATACAGTATTCGCAAAGCCCTGACAGAATTGGATGAAGCCGAATACCGGAAAACCCTGGCTAAGCTGATTCAAGCCAAGGCTAAAACCCTGTCCGGGGAAATCGCCCTATTTCAAAAAAAACAAAAAATAATTAATTACCTTTTACAAAAAGGATTTGAATATGAGGTGATACAAGAAGTCCTGGATGCCGAATAGCCCGATAAGAACCTAAAACCGGTCATAAACCATCTGTTTAATACACCATGATTTTTTGTATCGATAAAACTCCATTATGTTCCAAAGACAGGATATAAACCCCGGAAGCCAAGTGATCAGCCCGAAGAGGATTGCCATTCAGGGTCCATTTATGAAGGGGCCTGCCCTGGATACTGTAAATATTTACTCTATCATTTAGACCCGGCTTATCCACAGCGACCATGATTTCTTTGGAAGAGGCTTTGTAAAACGCCTGAAATACATTGTTTTTTAAAACATCGACCTGGCTGATTGGCGAATATTCAGAATGGCTATGCAACTCCATAATTTTTAAACGGTAATAATTTTTACCGGGCATGGCCCGGACATCTTTAAAACTATAGACAGCGGAAACTTGGGCAAGGGCCTGGACTTCACCGATTCCTAGAAAGTCAATACCATTTGTACTTTTTTCAATTATATAGGATTGAATGTTTAACTCTTCCCGGCTACTCCACTGGAGCTCGACATAGGGTTTTGTCCAATAAGCCTTGAAACGAATCAACTGCAACGGTAATGATACGGTGGCTTCAATGAATCCTAAAGTTCCATTTGCCAATCCGGCTACCACTTCTCCATTTTCTAATTCTCCAAAGGAAGTTACCCCGCTGGGTGTCATAGTTGCGATAGTTCGGGTATCTGTAATGGCCCCGGCTTCGTATTTTATCAACCAGGCATGCCTTGATATATAGTCCGAGAAAATATAATAACCAATCATTGACGCATTGGCAGGTTTGGTGCCGCGGTATACAAAACCGCCGGTGACCGAATTTCCAAAACCTACCGTGGCACAAGGCTGCGCGCAATGTTGGTAATCAAAAACCGGAGGGGTAAACGTTGCGTTGTCAGGACATCCAATGTAAGCTGCAAATCCTTCCCTGCAATTCCATCCATAATTAAAACCACCGCTTGAGCCTGCACTTTCAAAATTTATCTCTTCCCTTGCTCCCTGACCTACATCAGCGATCCACAGATCATGGGTTTGTTTATCAAAACTGATTCGCCAGGGGTTGCGCAACCCCATGTCCCAGATCTCATCCAATACATTCAGGCTGTCTATAAAAGGATTATCTGCAGGAATAAGATAGGGGAAAGGGGTATTGATATCTATACGCAATAATTTGCCAAGCAAAGAATTTCCATTCTGGCCGGACCCTTGTGGATCTCCACCACCTCCCCCATCACCTGTTGGAATGTATAAGTAACCGTCCGGACCAAATGCAAGGTCACCGCCTTTATGGTTTCCATTTTCAGCTTCAGTAATCGTGAGTATGATTTTCCGGGTATCGTTATTGACCGTTGTATTGGCCGAAGGATTAGCTGCAGTGAATCTGGCTATTACCGTATGGTCGGTACCGGTTGGATTATAATTGACAAAGAAATAACCATTGGATTCAAAGTCCGGATGAAAGGCAAGGCCTAATAGCCCTTTTTCACTGTTGGTGGAGATCAGAGATAAAACATTTAAAAATGTTCCAATATTAGAAAAGTTACTGTCCAGTATGGTTATGGTCCCTGTCTTATTCGATACAAAAATCCTTTGACTACCATCCCCTGCATGGGTAATGTCCGTGATGAGGCCAAGGCCCGATGCCATATTGGTATATTTAACCTGCCCAGTAGAATAAGACAAGCATACCAAGGTGCTTAATAAAAATAAAAATGGTTTCATCACTTTCATCGCCAAATTGTGGTTTTTTTAAAACCGGTTATTAAATAAAATTAGTACTGAACACTCAAGGTTTAACCCCGGCGAGGTCAACCTGGATAAATTTAAATCCCAATATTGAAATGAAGGTAGTCCCGGGAATCACGATGTCTGATTCGCGAAATTCAGTAGATCAATTTTTGGGCTATACAGATTGGGTAGGGCCACTCTTCCGTTTGCCGGGGGTTCTGAGGTTCAACGGAGACTCTGGATATCCTAAAATTAACTGAGAATTTGATAAAATAGTTGTGTCAAACAAAATAATCTTTGCCTGGAGATGAATTTCTCTTTAGTTCAATCCACAAAAATATTAGGTCTTGACTACCTTATGCATATAAGTTTTTTGGTTATAATAAATCCGAAAAATATAGGTACCGGAAGCCAGTTTGCTTATATTGATTTTTTGGTCTGACATTGTCTCAGTTTGCAACAACTTTCCCTGAAGGTCATAAACCTGCACTCTTACAGCAGAGGTGACAGCAGGGTAAAATTGTAATTGTATCATTTCCCTGGCCGGGTTTGGAAACAAATTCACCTCTTGTCCTCCGGGAATCAAGGTTGAAATTTCTTCCGTTTGCGGACCAGACAGAGCTGCAGAAGATGCACAACCCAAAACGCGTACTTCCGCCAGGTGGAGGTAATTGTTCCCATACCCTGAATTGTCCATCCAGATTTTTATATATCTACCGGAGACATTAATATTGGGGATATTAATAACCTGACCATTTGAAAGTCCTGTGGGGTTATTAAACTCATATACGTGGCCGCTGCTGGAATAACCATTGATTGGGGAAGAAGAAACAAAGACCTTGAATCTTTTTAACCGTCCTGCACATGCGGTACATCCGGTTCTATTGGTAATTTCTATGTTACTTATGAAATGAGGTCCGGCCAGATCAATTTGGAACCAAGGTTGAAGCTCAGTACCAGTGTGATTAAAACTACCTGTAGCTGTCGAACCGTCTACTGCCATGGATGCAGGGTATGAATTAGCCTGATTAAAATTGCTCGACTGTGAGGTCGACTTTCCCTGGCTGATATTGGTTACAGTTGTACAACCCTGAGGGCAGGTAATGCAATTGCCGCCACAGTCTATACCAGTCTCTGAACCGTTTTGAAATCCATCATCACATTCAGCGGTTGCCGGAATAACCAGGGTATTGGACGTGGTTGTGCCATTACAATTATCGGTAGCTTTAGCTGTAAGTGTATACGAACTTAATATTGCCGGAGAAATGGTATGGCTGTATGGAAAAGTGTTATCTGACCCGATCAGAGAGTTCCCATTATAAAACTCTACGTTGGTTATAGTTCCTCCAGGGTCATTTGCTGTCGCATTGATGGTAAGACTACCGCCCTGAGGATAACTCGAATTAAGAGACGTAATGGAAATGGAAGGGTTTTGGTTGGTTGCACAACACCCCATGACCTTTACTTCTGCCAGGTGAAGATAGTTTGCTGTGCTGCCGTTATCCACCCAAACTCTTACATATTGCCCTGTTGCATTCAGGTTTGGAATAGTAATCACCTCCCCATTTCCGAGTCCGGTTGGGTTATTATATTCAAAAACAGATCCACTGGTTGCGAAAGAGGCGACTGGTGATGAAGAAACAAAAACCCGGAATCTTTTGGTCCTCCCGGTACAAGGGGAACACCCGGTACGTTGGGTGATTTCAATTCCAGATATCAAAAAACTGTTCCCCAAATCTACTTGCCACCACGGCTGTAGTTGCGCACTGGTATGATTAAAACTACTGGCAATAATACTACCATCCACCGCAAAAGACGCCGGATAGGAATTTGACGCATCAAAATTGCCCGATTGAGTGGCCGACTTTCCCTGACTGAGATTAACCGGGGTGGGACATCCCTGAGGGCAAGCGGTACAATTACCGCCACAATCCACACCGGTCTCAGAGCCATTTTTATATCCATCACTACAGGAAACCGATGTAGTGAGCACCAGGGTATTGGATGTGCCCTGGTTTCCGCAATCATCGGTTGCTTTCGCAGTAATAGAATAAGAAGGCGACGTAGCCGAAGAAACTGTAAAACTGTAGGGCGCACTATTGTCAGAGCCCAGCAGACTGCTTCCATTATAAAATTCGACGAAAGATATAATGCCACCTGGATCGCTGGCAAAAGCATTTATTGTAAAACTGCTTCCCATAGGATAGTTTGAAAAGTCAGAAGTAACAGAAACAGATGGATCCTGATTGCTGGAGCAACATCCGAAAACCTTCACCTCTGCAAAGTGAAGATAATTGTTGCCATATCCGGTATAATCCACCCATACCCTCACATACCTTCCTGATTTATTGATGTTCGGAATATTAATAACTTGGCCGTTACCCAACCCGGCGGCATTATTATACTCATAAACAAAACCAGCATTGGCATAACTGTTGATTAAGGTATTAGAAACAAATACCCTGAACCGTTTGAGTCGGTTTCCACAACAATCGGGACGATTGGTCAATTGAATGGAAGAGACTTGTTTTTCAACTTCAAGGTCTACCTGCCACCAGGGTTGCAATTCACCCGCCGTATGATTAAAATTGGTTAGATTGCCATCAACACATGAGGAGGAAGGATAGGACGTACTATAATTACTTGATTGTGTAGTCGTTTTTCCCTGACTCAGGAGTGTAGCGGTCGCGCACCCTGAACTGCAAGCACTACAATTACCACCACAATCAACCCCAGTCTCCGTCCCGTTTTGAATACCATCAGAGCAACTGACCGTCGTAGTAATAACCAATGCTGAAGAAGTATTCATAAGACCACAGTTGTCAAACACTTTACCAGTGATAGAATAACTTGCTGCATTGGCAGGAGAGATCGTGAGATTGAAAGGTGCCGAATAGTCTGTTTCCAATAATGTATTGTTGTTATAAAATTCCACTCTGACCGGAGTACCATCCGGATCACTGACTGTGGTATTGACTGTAAACGAACTTCCTCTTGGATAACTTGAAGCCGGGGAAGATAAAACAATTGTTGGCGCTTGAGTACATTCAGTCGATTCAATCAGTCCAAGGTCTCCATTGCTTAAGCCCGCCATTATTTCACCATTTTCCAATTCACCGAAAGAGGTTATCCCGCTGCTTGTAAGGGAGGTAATGGTCTTAGTATCGGTCAGGCTGCCTGAAGTATATTTAATCATCCAGGCGTGTTTGGATATATAATCTGAAAAAATATAATAGCCTGCCATAGCGGAATTCCCAGCCACGGTGCCCCGGTAAACAAAGCCACCTGTTATTGAATTCCCGGTTCCTGCAATGCAGGGCGAACCACAACGGGTATAATCAAAAATGGGATCGATAAAATTACTTGCTGGAGTAGAACAGCCATTATATGCAATTTTACCTTCCCTGCAATTCCATCCATAGTTTTTACCGCCTGAGCCGGAAGCTTCGAAATTGACTTCTTCTCTGGCTCCTTGTCCGACATCGGCAATCCAGAGGTCATTGGTTTGTTTATCAAAGCTTATCCTCCAGGGGTTACGCAATCCCAGATCCCAGATCTCGTTTAGAATTCCATCGCTATTTGAAATAAATGGATTAGTAGACGGTACCACATAGGGTGAAGTGGTATTGATGTCCAACCTCAATATTTTACCGAGAAAAGTATTGCCGCTTTGACCTGAACCTTGAGGATCCCCGCTTCCACCACCATCTCCTGTGGCGATGTATAAATATCCATCTGGACCAAAAGCGAGGTCTCCTGCTTTATGATTGGAGCCTAATGCAGTAGCAATAGTGAGTATGGTTTTTTGGGTACTATTATTTACAGTCGTATTGGCTAAAGGGTCAGCAGCAGTAAACCTGGCAATTACCGTGTGATTGGTACCTGTTGGATTGTAATTGACAAAGAAATACCCATTGTTATCAAAATCAGGATGAAAAGCAAGGCCTAATAATCCTTTTTCACTGTCCGTTGCAATCAAGGTGGATATATTCAATAAAGTGCCCAAGGTGTTGTGACTGGCATCGAGAATGGTGATAGTTCCTGATTTATTGGCTACAAATATCCTTTGACTTCCATCCCCTGCATGAGTGATATCGGTGACCGTACCCATACCTGTCCTTTTACTGGTATATTTAATCTGGGCTATAAATTCAAAATGTGCTAAAAGGGCAAATATTATAATTAAATATTTTATATACATGGGTAAAAACAAATTATTATTTAGTTAAAACCACTTTTTAAGCAAAGATATTGCCTTTTGTTAAAAAATTACTAACATTTAAACCGATAGAATAACCTTGTTTTTTTGGATGCTCTTTCCTCATGAAGTACTAGCAGGATTTGGTGGTGGTTTTCCCAACCCCAAAACGAGCTTGTCTCTAAATTGATTACAGCAGATACAACACTTCTTATTTGTTTTTGATAACTGAAATATCAATTGCATTCCTCTACCTTTATAGTCGAAGGAAAACTCATGGGGCAGTTAATCGTCTTTATAAAATTTAGCGTAGGGATGGGTGGTTATCTGAGTTTTTATCATCACAACAGTGACCACCTTTCGGGGCCCAATGATCAACAGTTTATAATTTTGACCAAATCGTTATTTTTCAATACTCTCAAATTAATATAATAACCTATTTATATGAAGCAAATCAAATTTACCATTTTCCCTATCGTTTTATTTTCCCTCTTAATGACCAACCTCTATGCGCAAATTGGCGAAGATTATTTTTTGCTGATAGGAACCTATACTACAGCTCCTACAGACGGCATCGAAGTATATCGATATAATAGTAAAACCGGAAAGTTTGAATTTGCAAACCGGACGGCCATCCAAAACCCATCTTATCTGGCTATAGCTCCGGATCAAAAACATCTTTATTCCGTATCTGAAGCAGGTAACCCTAACGGAGGTAGTGTTGCTGCGTTTTCATTTGATGACCGGTCGGGTATATTGGCCAAAATAAACAGCCAACCTTCTTCCGGTAATCATCCTTGTTATGTATCTGTCCATAAAAACGGAAAATGGGTGGCCGCCGGAAATTATTCAACAGGCAACCTGGTATATTATCCGGTTGCTGAAAATGGCTCCCTGGGTACTGCCACTATGATCCAGCACAAAGGGAGCAGTATAGTCAAAGGCAGACAGGAAGGCCCTCACCTTCATGCCACGGTTTTTTCTCCAGACTATAAATACCTGATGACTCCAGATCTGGGCCTCGACAAGGTAATGATCTATAAACTCAACTCGAAAGGAAGCATCATCACGGAAAACCCGGGATTTGTAGCCCTTAAACCCGGAGCCGGTCCCCGTCATCTGGATTTCCACCCCAAAAAGAAATATGCTTATCTCATGGAAGAAATGTCAGGAAATGTCACCGCGCTGAGTTATAAAAGAGGAAAATTGGCGGTGATTCAAACCATCAATGGCCACCCGGCAGATTTTAAAGGCACTGTTGGCTCAGCCGATATCCATGTTTCTCCGGATGGCAAATTTGTTTATTGTTCCAACCGTGGAGAATCTAATTCTATCGGCATATTTAAAGTCAATAAATCAGATGGTACCCTGACCCTGGCCGGGCACCAAAGCACCCTGGGAAAAACGCCGAGAAATTTCAGCATCGATCCCACAGGTAACTATTTATTGGTGGCCAATCAAAACACCAATGATGTGGTGATATTCAAAAGAGATAAAATGACAGGTTTGTTGACCGATACCGGGGACAGGTTGACTGTGAATAAACCGGTATGCCTGAAATGGGCGAAGAAAGGGAATGTGATTTAGAATATCTAATTAATTTGATTAGGATCGATGGAGTACCAAATTATAATCAGGTTTTTTAAATCCATTTAAAGCCCTATGCTGCTTGGTCTAACCTGTAAGTTGGTCTGGAATTTCCAATAAGGGAAGATTTAGGCAATCTCCAAAAGAATACAGTATTTTACTTCAAATTCAACCGGGGTGGGTTATAAGCGTATACCAATGATTGACAGGGTATGGGGATATACCGGATCTTCAGCCTTAGCTATGACATTACTGGATCGGGACATACCGGTATTGACGGCTTTTGACTTACAGTTTTTAAACGGAGACCATCATATAAAAGCATCTTTGTGGGTGGTAAGACTTCCGGTGCAGACGGAGTGGCGCCGGATAGTTATTTATTTGGTTGGGGTGATGAAGATTATGGTATAAGCGGCAGGAGCGGTGACCGGGCTGAGTATAAAATCATATATTATACTATTGGGTCTCCTCATTTATTCTCTTCCAGCGAGCGGTCAATCCGTGGGACGAGTACCAATCGTCTAAACAACATCGTATCAATACCCCGTTTGACAGAGGATGAGATATTTGTGCTCCGGGGTTTTGAATTCTGGGGCGCTGCAGGCCGTTCCAACCACCACCTCCGTTCAATGGAAGTACGTTATGATATGGGCATCAGTGCAGTCCGGGTCAATTTTATAGACAACTCGCCACAGGATGATCAATATGGTTTTTTAATTCGTTATTTTGTCCTAAAAAGAAATTGCAACAGCAGATGGCTCTGTTTAAAAAGTATTTTTACGGATAGTTTTGTTTTTACCAACACGGTCAGACGGGCCAAATCTCACCCGGGAAATGCCTTGCTGTCGGGTTTTAATTTTCGATTTTTGGACAACGATCATCATATCCGGCGGATTGCGATCGACGTAGAACCATGAGCAGAATTGATGGTTGCTTTTACGGACAGTGAAAATGACCACCGGGTTGAGGTCGATATTGACTATGTGACCCTCGACTGGTCTAAGGTGTTCAGGTAATAATTGCTTTTATCCACAACGCTTATGCATTTCCCTCACCATTTCAGTCGCCCCCCGGGCTACAAAAGCTGCATCAGCCCCGCAAGCTAAAAAACGGTATCCCAGGTCATGATACATCTCATATTGCGCGATATCCAA
>JAWXBI010000265.1:0-10819 GCA_034439915.1 Saprospiraceae bacterium
GGGAAATTGTTGCCTCCTGATGTATATGCGTATTATCTGGTAGTCGATTGTATTGGTGGTGACCGCTTTACAGAGCAGGGGAATGTGACCATACTGAGATAGTCTTCCCGATACTGGCCGCCTCATGAACTTTAAGACGCTAGCTGGATTAGTTGTCACTTTATTGCATAGGACTTATGGATTGTTATGCACTTATACTGTCTTTAGAGCCTGTTTATATTGCAGATATCATCCCCTATGTGGTTTAGGTATGGAATGCAGGAGTCCAATCAAGACGGACGGTGACTAAAGAGTTTACAATAATTTGAGGCAGCAATTACCTGCAATAAAAAATCAACCATTTAATTGGCGGATTTTAGTCGGAAAGCGATGATCTACCGGGATCCAGACCAACTCCTGAAACAGATTTCTTAGTGCTCCAGCCTGCAATAATTGTGTTTAAAAGAACATCGGATCATCAGTGGGTAATTTTATGCCTGATCATTATGTTTATCCGAACCGTCGTTCATCCTGAAATATCAGACCGTTTTTTTATCTCTTATTTTTTACTGATACTCGTTTTGCTGGTCAACAAAATTAGTTATTAAGGCAGCATGGATCAGAAAATCCGGAATACAAATCAAGCCCGAATTAAAAACAGAAAAAGCAGGCCGGACTGCTATTCCATTTTTGCCGGAGTCCCTTTTTTATAAGCCTCGGTCATATCTTTGGAAACCGCAGACTTTACCACATTGACATAGGACTTGGTATCGATCTGCAGGGAAACAATATCATTTTCAATTTTGTTTACTCTTCCGATAATACCACTCATAGTGACTACTTCATCACCTTTTTTAATTTCATTTTGAAAAGTGGCCTGGGCTTTTTGTTTTTTCTGTTGTGGACGGATAAAGAAAAAATACATAATGACCAGCAGGAGCGGGAACATCAATAAATTAAAAAGGCCACCGCTACCGGACGTTTGAAGAATAATAGATTGAATCATTGTTTTAATAGTTATTTGAGGCAAAAATAATAATATTGCATCGGTTAATGACATCCAGGGTTTTTTTAGTGGGTTTTATGGGTTCCGGCAAGACTACTGTTGGAAAGTTGTTGGCGGCGGCGCTCGGTTACGAGTTTTTAGATTTGGATGATTGGATTGAAAACCAGGAAGGAAAAACCATCACTAAAATTTTCTCGGAGATCGGTGAAATCGGATTCCGAGCATCAGAACATAAGTACCTCAGAACAGTGGGAATGCGCGAAAATCTGGTACTGTCCACCGGGGGTGGCACACCTTGCCATCATCAGAACATGGAGTGGATGAATGCTCAAGGAACAACAATTTTTCTTCATACTCCAGAAGAAAAGTTGTTCGAAAGGCTCACCCTTCAAAAGCAACACCGGCCATTGATTGCTGCTATGGACGAGTCCACGTTAAAATCATTCATCCTAAGTAAACTGATGGACAGGTTACCCTATTATATTCAATCCCGGATCGAATTAATCGATATGCCTTCTCCGGAAGTATCGGTCAAAAACCTGATTAAGATTTTATCCTAGGATAATTATTGGCGGGAAATAGGCCCTTCAATCAGTTTTTCAATAGCCCTTCCCGCATGCACGATTTGGCCTGTAGTCTCAGGGCTGAGGCTGGAAGTGCCGGATTGAACGAGGATATCATAAACTTCTGAGGTCGTCAATCCAGGGCGGATACTCTTCATCAAACCGATCAATCCGGATACATAAGGGGCAGCCATGCTGGTACCATTAAACGCAGCATATTGGTTTCCAGGGATAGTACTGTATATGTTTACACCGGGCGCTGCAATCTTGTTTTTAATGAACGCCACCGAATTGGAAAATGATGACTTGTTTTTAAACGTATCAATTGCACTTACCGTGATGACACCCACAGCGTTTGCTGGGGCATACCCCCTGGCATCCGAGTTATCATTACCTGCCGCCACCACCACGATGGCCCCGCGCTGATTGGCATAGGCTATGGCTTCGTTATAAGCTTTTTGGCCTATGTCCAGGCTTCTTCCCCCCAATGACATATTGATGACGGAAGCACCGGCATCAGCTGCTTTTAGAATACCATTGATGATGTCGCGCTGGGTCCCCATCCCAAAACTGTTGAGTACCCTGATACTGGTGACGGAAACATATTCGGGTCCCGGATTGATAGAGGAAATTCCGATGGCATTGTTGGTCATGGCGGCAGCAATTCCGGCGCAATGGGTGCCGTGACCTTTGTCATCGCGGTCAAATTTGGCTTCCAAAGATTCGTAGTTCCCGGCCAGGTCTTCATGTTTCCCATCAATACCCGTATCCAGGATAAAAATGCGTGATTTTTTTTCAGGGAGGATTTTGCCGGATTTAAATAACAACATGACCTGATTCCAGCCCATCAGTTCAATAGGCCATTGTTTATTGGTAAAAGGATCATTGGTCAACGCTTTGAAACCCGATTTAAAAGGCTCAACCGGTATGATGGGTATTGCCTGGGTTTGGTCATTTTCTTCTACCCATGCAACGGATGGATTTTTGCCGATTTCTGTTTTGATCCGGTCCAGTTGGGCTTCCTGGTTTTCAGGAATTTCAATGGAAATATAATTGTCAAGCTCGGTTTGATCGGTTTCTCCCATTGAAAATGCTACTGTGGTGAGCAATTGATATTTTTCAATAATTTCCTTTATTGGTAAAGTGGATTCGGATTCATTCATTTGGACCAGTAGCTCCCATTCGTTTTCCTGGTTTAGCTTACCCGTTTCATGAACTAAAGTTTTTTGCCAGTGGCTCAGATACAGCCGGGAACATACATACAACAGGAATACGGATAACCAATAGAGGTGTTTATAATTCCTAAGGACTTGAAAAGCGAGGGAAATCAACCCCATCAGGATCAGATCCTTGGATAAAATAATCAATTTATGACCGGCATTGTTGGGGAGGAAGGAGAAAGAGATCGCATAGGTAGAAATCCCCAAAACAAAAAGAAACTGGAACAACTTGGTCCAACCTTCCTTTTCCTTAAAATAATGCCATAAGATTAAGGCAAAACTCGCCAGCCAGAATCCATTAGAATACCAGGATATCAGGTTATTCATTGGTGCGAAATAAAACTATATCGTGCTAATATTAAAAAAAATTCGGTAAACGTGTTGTTTTTACAGACAAACAGTAGGCGGTATTCATATATTCAAAACCAGTCCATGTTTTAGCCTTAAAAGCGTACCTTCGCACCCTCAATTTATGGAAAAACACCATTGTGTTATCATTGGCTCGGGTCCTGCCGGATATACTGCGGCAATTTATGCGGGGAGGGCGGGCATGCAGCCCTTGTTGTATACCGGCACTGAACCAGGCGGGCAATTAACCCTGACTTCCGAAGTTGAAAATTATCCCGGGTATCCGCAGGGCATCCTAGGTCCTGAAATGATGGAAGATTTTAGAAAACAAGCCGAGCGGTTTGGTACTATTCTTCGGTATGAAAGAATCGAAAAAGTCGATTTTTCAGGACCTGTCCATATCCTCACTTCTGAGGCTGATCTGGAAATTCATGCGGATGCAGTGGTAGTCACCACCGGGGCGAGCGCAAAATGGCTTGGCCTGCCATCTGAAAAAACGTTTATGAACCGGGGAGTAAGTGCCTGCGCAGTTTGCGATGGTTTTTTCTTCAGAGGAAAAGAAGTTGCTGTCGTGGGCGGAGGTGATACAGCCGCTGAAGAAGCGATTTACTTGTCCAAGTTATGCAGTAAAGTCCACCTGATTGTCCGCAGGGATGAGCTTCGTGCTTCTAAAATCATGCAGGAAAGGGTTATGAATACCACCAATATTCAAATGTGGTGGAATAGTGAAACCCAGGAAATCAAAGGGGAACAAACGGTACAATCGGTTATTATAAAAAACAATATATCCGGTTTGATCACCGACCTGCCTGTTGGAGGGTTTTTTGTCGCTATTGGCCATCAGCCGAATACCGGCATATTTAAAAATTGGCTGGATATGGATGTTAGCGGATACTTAATCACCGAGCCAGGTACCAGTAAAACTAACCGTGCCGGGGTGTTTGCCGGGGGTGATGCCCAGGATAAAATTTACCGCCAGGCAGTGACCGCAGCAGGAAGCGGGTGTATGGCTGCCCTGGATGCCGAAAAATACCTCAGCGCATTGGGAATTATTTGATTTATATTCTATTATATCTAAATTATGATCAGTACAAAACTTAAACCAGGGGTAATCTTTGGGCCACAATTGAAAGAACTCTATGATTACGCCAATGCTGACGGATTCGCTATCCCGGCTGTGAACGTAATCGGAACCAACACGATCAATGCCGTATTAGAAACAGCCAGGGAGGCCAATAGCCCGGTCATTATTCAATTCTCCAATGGAGGTGCCGCGTTTATGGCTGGCAAAGGAGTTAAAAACGACTATCAGCAGGCTTCTATTCTCGGAGCGGTTTCAGGCGCCATGCATATCCATATCATGGCTAAAACCTATGGCGTGCCGGTAGTGGTGCATACCGATCATTGTGCTAAAAACTTATTGCCCTGGATTGATGGTATACTCGAAATCGGAGAGAAATATTTTAAAAGCAGGGGTTTTCCTTTATTCAGTAGCCATATGCTGGACCTGAGTGAAGAACCGATCCATGAAAATATTTCGATCAGTAAAAAATATTATAAGAGAATGTCCAGAATAGGCACCGGGATTGAAATCGAACTTGGGGTGACCGGCGGGGAGGAAGATGGTGTGGACAACAGTGGGGTAGAGAACTCAAAATTGTATACTCAACCTGAACATGTCTCCCAGGCCTATGAAGAACTTTCTAAAATAGGCAACAGCTTTACGATTGCTGCCGCTTTTGGCAATGTCCATGGGGTTTATGCACCGGGCAATGTAGAATTGAAACCCATCATTCTCAACAATTCACAGGTATACATCAAAGAACAATTTAAAACGGCCTCCGATCAGCCGGTGAATTTTGTGTTTCATGGTGGTTCAGGTTGTTCGCGGGAAGAAATCCGGGAAGCGATCAGTTATGGTGCGATTAAAATGAATATTGACACCGACATCCAATGGGCATTCTGGGAAGGGATTAAAGATTATTATACCAAAAAGAAAGATTACCTCCAGGCCCAACTCGGCAATCCGGACGGACCTACCAAACCCAATAAAAGTTTTTACGATCCCCGAAAATGGCTTAGATCCGGTGAAGAAAATTTAAAGGTCAGGTTAAAGGCAGCCTTTGAAGATCTGAATTGTATGAACAGGAATTAATGCAGGGCTGCACGGATGGGAAGTTCTGAAACGATCATCCCTTCTTGTTTTACCCACCATTCCAACCGTTCATAGACCTGGGCTTCATCAAAATAGGTCAGGGCCATCTTGACATAAATATTTCCGTGTTTTGCCTCTGATGTCCAGAGCATTTTATAAAATTTTTTTAGCTCGGTGTCCTGTAGCGATTCCTCGACCAGTTTAAATCTTTCTGCTCCGCGCATTTCTACTAAAGAACCAACCAACAGCCGGTCCATAAACCGTTGCATCACCGGCGTTTTCATATTGGCCATTAATGCCTTGATATACGGATCCTCCGGCATAGAAGGGGCGAGCTTGATGCCCCTGGCGGTCATGATCTGATACACCATTTTAAAATGTTCAAGTTCCTCCAGAGCGGTATCGATCAGGTCAGGTATGATCTCATGGCGGTCAGGATATTTGGCTACAAGGCTCAGTGCCATGGCACTTGCTTTCCTTTCGCAATCGGCATGATCTATTAAAAAGGCATTGAAGTCCCTCAGGACAGCTCCAATCCAGGCAGCAGGAGTTGCCGTGGTTACATCCAGGCTTAATTTCATGTACTTTGAAACAAGAGATAGATCAATAAAAACAGGACCAGGGTAATAATACCTACTATTAAAAAAAAGTTTTTTAAGGGTTTTGCCGTTTTAGGGCTGGTCGATTTTGAAGATGACTTTTTGGGCATATCGAAATCATTTATTCCTGTCAAATCTAATCAAATCAGATTAAATGTTATGGTTTAATCCAGGGTTTGTATTCATCCAACTTCACTTTACGGGTAGATTCATAGAATTCATGAATACGCTGATCGACCAGAATATCGGTGTTGCGCAGGGGTTGACTGAGTATTACTCCTTCCAGGGTTCGGCATCGGGAAAGGGCCACGTAGGTCTGGCCAAATTCAAATGCCCCTCGCCCCAGATCTACCTGAATTTTGTCAAACGTCTTACCCTGGCTTTTATGGATTGTGATAGCCCAGGCTAGTTTGACCGGAAACTGACGAAAAACTCCGGTGACCTCAGCTTCTAATTCCTGTTCAGCATTGAGCCGGTAACGGATAATATGCCATTCGAGTGGTTGGATATTTAATGTTTTGATTCCCCCCCATTGTTCCAATTGAATCGATATATGGTCCGGGCCCAGCTCATGAATGAGACCAATGCTTCCATTTACAAATTCTTTTAATGGGTCGTTTTTCACAAACATCACCTGCGCTCCTTGTTTTAAGGTGAGCAGGGTATCGGTCGGATAAGACTTGGGATTAAAACTCCCTTCAATAATTGCCGGATAAGAAAACCTCGGGGTATTTAGTACCTGAAGCCTCTGATGGTTGATTTGTTCAGCCACCTGATTGGTTGAGGTCAGTGTGATGACATATTCGCGGGTTAGACCGGGTTGCTCCACCCGATCATTTATAAGAGCCAGATCATCTGCATCAAATTCATTGGTCCTGATCCGGTCGAGCAGTTGAATAAAATGATATTCCTCCTGACGGTAAACATGGTTTAGTTCGATCAACCGTATCGTGTAGCCATCCCTGAAAACATGGGCTGAATAAAAATAAGGAGTCTCATAAATTTGTCTTAAAACATACTTTTCTGCTTCATTGGACAACACCGGTGGTAACTGATAAAGATCCCCAAAAAAAATTACCTGGAGTCCCCCGAATGGCTCGTTGATGCCCCGGTTGATTCTCAGGAAAGTATCAATCTGGTCCAGCATATCCGCCCTTACCATGGAGATTTCGTCGATCACGAGTACTTCTATCCTCTGGTATAGTTGGTAATTAGAGGTGCGTTGGATATCCTTTTTATTTAAAGGGTAGGGTGGGAAACCAAAAAAACTATGGATGGTCTGTCCCCGGACATTTAAAGCGGCAATGCCAGTGGGAGCGACCACGGCTATTTTTTTCCGGGTCGTGTCTTTAAATAGTTGAAGCAAGGTCGATTTGCCGGTACCTGCTTTGCCGGTGATAAAATAAGACTCCCGGGTTTGTTCCAGAATGTGCAGACAATTTCGAAAATCAGCGGTCAGTGCTAATGGTTCGAATTTTGTGGAAGACAAATAGCTTTAATATTTTTTCAAATATATGCATATAATAAAAATTGGAAGGGTGATCTTTACCCGAACAAGCAGGTGGATCTATGGATGTCAGTAAACCATTTTTTTTCAAACAATTTGCCGTAGCACAGGATAAAGTGACTATGAAAGTGGGTACTGACGGGGTACTCTTAGGTGCCTGGGTGGATATCCAGGAAAAGACATCAGCCCTGGATGTAGGGACTGGCACCGGATTGATCGCATTGATCCTGGCGCAACGAATGAAGGACACCGCCCTGGTCGATGCGGTGGATATTGACCCCGGTGCGATAGAACAAGCCCGTGATAATTTTCAATCTTCTCCCTGGGCTGAAAGGTTGTTTGTTCATCAGGAAGCAATTCAGGAATATTCAAACCGGGTAATTCGCAAATATGATATCATCGTCAGCAACCCGCCCTTTTTTACCGGCGGAATGCTTTCAGAATTTAATACTAAAAATGATGTAAGGCATACCATTAAATTGCCCCATGGTGACTTATTGCGTGCAGTCAGCCGCCTGCTGCTAAAAGAGGGCAGTCTGGGTTTGATTTTACCCTATTTACAGGGCTTGCGGTTTATTGAAATTTCAGAATCATATGGTCTGTATCCTAAAAGAATTACCGTAGTCAGGACGAGAGCGGACAAGCCGGTAGAAAGGTTGTTGTTAGAATTAAGTTATGACCGTTCCATAACACCAATCCGGGAAGAATTAATTATCCATGCAGACCAAACTGCTTATTCAGAAGCATACCAGGCCCTGACCCGGCCTTTTTATCTGAACTTTTAATTTTTTTTTCATGTCGTTTACCCTGAATCCCACCCTTTTCGGCAGCAATATTTATGAAGTCAATATCCGGCAATATACCCGGGATGGGACCTTAAAAGCATTCGAAGCGTATCTCCCCCGATTGCGAAGAATGGGCGTCGAGATATTATGGTTTATGCCTTTGACGCCTATCTCGGAGAAAGAACGCAAAGGCAGTCTGGGCAGTTATTATGCAACAGCAGATTATTTTTCTATAAATCCGGAATTTGGCACAACCGATGATTTTAAGCATTTAGTCGAACAGGCGCACCATCATGGGTTTAAAGTAATCATCGATTGGGTAGCTAATCATACCGGATGGGACCATACCTGGACACATACCAATCCAGAATTTTACCGCCAAAACGAAGCAGGACAATTTTACGAAAGGAATGGTTGGGAGGATGTGATTGACCTTAATTATGATTCCGGTTCGATGAGGATAGCGATGATTAATGCCATGCGATACTGGGTCGACCAATTTAATATTGACGGTTTCCGGTGTGATATGGCGATGCTGGTACCCCTGGATTTTTGGTTGGAAGCCCGTGGTACACTGGATCAATTAAAGTCACTGATCTGGTTGGCTGAATGTGAAGACCCGGCTTACCTGTCTGTTTTTGATCTCATGTATGGTTGGGAATGGATGCATCTCACGGCCGCTGTGGCCAGGGGTGAGCAACATAAATTCCAGCTGCTGCAATTATTGGAAAAATATCAGTCAATTACAGCATCCGGTCAGAAAATTTGTTTTTTTACGAGTAATCACGATGAAAACAGTTGGAATGGCACAGAATATGAGCGTTATGGTCCGGCCGCTTTGTTATTTGCTGCTTTAAACATGATCTTGCCCAATGGGATACCCCTGATCTATTCCGGTCAGGAACTCCCCGTGACACACCGGTTAGAATTTTTTGATAAAGATGAAATACCGTGGGGCTCTGATAACCCTGCCCTGGACAATTTTTATACTTTATTATTGTATCTGAGAAAATCCAACCAAAATATCAAACGTCCAGGGGCCCCGGTAACATTCAATCATTTGGTAAATGATGACCGGATTTTTTCCATCCAACTTGGGAGGGCAGGGGTACACGATATCATCGGAATATTTAACCTGAGCAATCAGGAAACTGAATTTTCAATGAATAGTACCCGATTATTCGGTAAATATAGGAACGTGTTGACCCAGCAAACCTTTAATGCTCAAAAAGAACAGCAGGTTCATTTGACACCCTATGATTTCAGGGTGTATGAAAATACTGAAACGGTTATTTCAGTATTGGGAGTCTTGTAAAGTTTCCTTTTTTAAACTAATTAGCGGCAACATGTGACCGGCTAATCAATTCCTGTGCTTTTTCCAATATAGTGGTATCCTCCAATTCAACTATGCCACCATTTGGACCTGGTTGAATGTGTTGATCCACAATGGTACCATCGATAAATTTTTTAGCTCCAAAATAATTTCTCACGGTCTGCTCATCGAGGTTTAGATCATGGGCGATTTGGGAAACACCTCCGGTCGGTAAACTGTGTTTAATCTGCCGTAATTCTTCAAAGGTTATATGCATAATCAAGTGGTTTTGGATGAACAAAAATTTTGAACCCCTCAATTTAAATTATTTCTAATCCAATTGCAAGGGGATTTCTGCTATTAACACTAAAAGAAATTTTATTTTAAATACAACGCGACCTGAAAAGCAGATAGGGCAAACTAACTTTTTGCCATAGAAAAAGCAGGGGCAAGGCACATCATTTAAAACAGTGCTTAACGGGTTCGGTTTCCTCCGTTTAGGTCAGGAGGACGCTCTCCGCAGGATGGTAGGGTAGGTCAAAAGCATCGGCGACCCCTTTATACACTACTTTTCCATGGACGATATTTAATCCTTTTCGGAGACCCAGGTTATCCGTACAGGCTTGTCTCCAGCCTTTTGAAGCCAGATCAATTGCATAAGGTAAAGTTGCGTTGGTCAGCGCAATCGTAGAGGTGTAGGGGACAGCACCCGGCATATTGGCAACACAATAATGAACGATTCCGTCGATAACGAAAGTCGGGTCTTCATGGGTAGTGGGGCGGCAGGTTTCGATGCACCCCCCCTGATCAACGGCGACATCCACCAATACGGTACCTGGCCGCATATCACCCAACATTTCACGGGTGATCAGGTGGGGTGCTTTAGCTCCAGGGATCAATACAGCGCCTATAATCAAGTCATGGTTTCCTATTAACCTCCTGACCGTGTATTCGTTGCTGTACATCGTGACGACGTTTGGGGGCAGAATATCAGAGAGATGCCTCAATCGATTCAGGTTGACATCCAGGATAGTGACCATAGCGCCAAGGCCAGCAGCCATTTTTGCAGCCTGAGTACCAACTATCCCACCTCCCAGAATGAGTACTTTTCCTGGCGGGACTCCGGGCACGCCTCCTAAGAGTATCCCTCTTCCTTTTGATGGCTTTTCCAGGTATTTTGCTCCTTGTTGTATGGCCATCCGGCCAGCTACTTCGGACATCGGGACCAGGAGTGGCAGGGAACGATCAGGGGCTTCCACGGTCTCATAAGCCAGGCAAACGGCCCCGTGGTCAATCATGGTGTTGGTAAGGGTTTCATTTGAAGCAAAATGAAAATAAGTAAAAA
>JAWXBI010000266.1:0-24183 GCA_034439915.1 Saprospiraceae bacterium
CATAAATATTTTATATTTTATAAATTTTATAATATGTTGATATTCAAATTGGATGATGCGTTTATTGAACGATATAAATCCGTACCTCCTAATTTCGGATTTAATGGTCTGGGTTTGCTCACTTATTTCCGTACTTATTCCAGGATAAAAGAGGATGGAACCAACGAACAGTGGTTTGAAACGGTGAGAAGAGTGGTTGAGGGAGCCTATTCCCTGCAAAAACAACATATACTTAATAATGAATTGGGTTGGAACCCTAAAAAAGCGCAAAGTTCTGCCCAGGAAATGTATGACCGTATTTTTACAATGAAGTTTTTACCTCCTGGTAGAATGTTATGGGCCCTTGGAACCTCGTTGATTCATGAGAAAAAGGTAGGCCAGGCATTATTCAATTGCGCTTTTGTATCTACCGAGCATATTGGCCATTCTCTCGAAGAAGCCTTAAAACCATTTCGTTTTATGATGGATATGAGTATGGTAGGGGTAGGGGTAGGTTTTGATGTCAAAGGAGCCGGGAAAATTAAAGTATTCAAACCTATTGGAACAATAACCAAAAAAATTAGTATACCGGACACCAGGGAAGGATGGGTTGAAAGCCTGGGTGAGCTTTTGGAAAGTTATTTTTCGACATATTTTGGAATTAAGGATAGTCCCCCCGTCGAATTTAATTACAATAAAATAAGACCTGCAGGAGTCTTAATCAGAGGATTCGGTGGCATTTCCTCCGGTCCGTCACCATTGATTAAAATGCATCAGCAGGTCAAAGCTTTATTAGATGAACTAAATGACCTCGAACTAAATATTACCGTCATTGCGGATATCATGAATATGATCGGTCAATGTGTGATTGCCGGAAATGTTAGACGCACTGCTCAAATTGCCATCGGAGAAGCCGAAAATACCGAATACAGGAAACTTAAAGATTATCGCTGGAATCCGGAAACAGGATATTATGAAGGTAGTATGTCACACCGGGCGGCCTGGGGATGGGCGTCCAATAACAGTGTATTGGTAAATAACCTTACAGATTTTTCTGAGGTGGCAAAACAAACGGCTTTGAATGGTGAACCAGGTTATATTTTTATGGATAATATCCGGGCTTTTTCCAGGCTATGTGATCCTGCAGATTATAAGGATGCAAAAGCCAAAGGTACCAATCCATGCGGAGAACAGTCCCTGGAATCCTATGAATTGTGTTGTTTAGTAGAGACTTTTCCATCCAGGGCTGCATCCCAGGAGGACTTTATAAGAACTTTAAAATTTGCCTACCTCCTGGGAAAAACTGCTACATTAGTCAATACCACCTGGCAAGAAACGAACCGGGTTCAAAAACGCAACAGGAGAATTGGCACTTCTGTATCTGGAGTCACCAATTTTTTAGACGACCATCCCCTCGATGAGCTGAAAAACTGGCTGGAAAATGGCTATAAAGAAATTCAACGATGGGATGCGATTTATTCCTCTTGGTTATGCGTACCTAGGAGCATCAAGACCACCAGCGTAAAACCCAGTGGTACAGTGAGTTTGCTTGCCGGTGTGAATCCAGGCTGTCATTTTCCGGAGTTCAATTATTATATCAGAAGGGTCAGAATCTCAAATACTTCTTCTCTGGTTCCCTATATACACGAAGCAGGTTTAAAAATCGAAGTGGATCAAGTCGATAAAACATCCCTTATTGTGGAATTCCCCGTTGAGAATAAAGGCCGAAGCCTGAGTGAGGTGAGCCTATGGGAGCAAGTATGTCTGGCCGTTTTTCTGCAAAAATATTGGTCTGACAACCAGGTTTCATGTACGGTAACCTTTAAGCCTGATGAGGCAAGCGCTATTAAAACGGTGCTCGACCATTTCAGGTATGATTTGAAATCTATTAGCTTTTTGCCCAGACTGCAATTGGGTGTATATGCACAAATGCCGTATGAAGCTATCTCCAGAGAAAAATATCAGGCATTAATGAAAAATCTGAAACCCATCCATTTTGAAAGGATGAATGAAGATTCGCCTTGTGAAAAATATTGCGATAACAATACCTGTCTGGTATAATTCATGGCTTCCTTTCGAGGCGCTTAATAAAGGGTACACCCAGGTAACCAGGCCTCATACCTCGCCTGGGTTAGACCAGGTCGGATGTAAGACTTCCTTCTTAGGAATGATGTCTTAAATTAATTGTTCAATACATTTTTTCCATCTGCTTAACCAAATGGGGTTTTATGGAATGTGGTAACATAAAAGAATAGCTATTTCAAACCGTCATGTGGTTTTGTTAGATAAAAAACAATAACAAATTATTAAAAATTACCAGTCTCCATTCCAAAACGGATCCATTCAATGATTTTGTTTCAATTTTCCGTCCTGGAGGGATCATCCATTTTGAAAGCTCTTGGACACTTGGACAGCCGCCGGGCCAGGATCGGGAGACCTCTCCAGGAGATTACAACCGGAGGTTAGATCCATATTAAATTCCATATTAAATTCCATATTAAGATTTTAGTAATATTTGATTTTATGACAGAAAGCAAAAGATGTTTTAAAACATACCTGGAGTAATTGAAAAACATAACTATTCTCATACAGGCAATTTAGATTTGTATCCTAACTATTTTTCTGGTATGCAACTAATTTGTCTTTCTTTAATTAATCAATCCATAAAAAAGCAGAGCCAAGCAGACCGCTATTGCTTTTACACGAATCTCCACTATCCATATCCCATCGAATTATCAAAATATTAATATAATCAAGTATGAAAACTAAATTGTACAGAATCCTTTTGCCACTGGCTTTCATTATTTTTGGCATTGGTTGTCAAAAAAATAATGTAGAAGAAGATACCGGAACAATAACCAAGGACCTTGTTGCTGATTTTAACCATACCTCTATTTGGGAATGGAACGAATTGTTTTTAAGAATTGAAAAAGATGTCGTTGCCTTCCGGCCCAATCCTGCACCGCGCGCTCTGGCTTATATGGGTTTATCGGCCTATGAAACTGTGGTCCCTGGCATGCCTGCATTTAACTCTATAGCCAGCCAATTCGATCAAGAACTCAAAATCCCATTGCTGGATGAGAATAAGAAAATATACTGGCCGCTTGCGATAAATGCAAGTTATGCCTACCTCATGAGTAATTTTTTTTTCAAAGCCGAATTTGTTCAAGGTTTTGGCCACCTGAGCAATTCAGATGCACAAAAATTAATTAAATCGCTTCAAACGGGACTGGAATCTAAGTATTCCTCGGCAATAAATGACCTGACCATTGTAAATGAATCTAAATCTTGGGGAGAAAAAGTCGCCACAGCCATTTGGAGTTGGGCCAGCACGGATGCTTATGGTCACGAGTCAAATTTAAATCCTTTGTCTAATGACCCTGTAAAAGCATTTTATTACAACTGGAGAGCTAAGAGCCAGGATTCAAATGGGAAAATAGTACCTGGGAAATGGTATCCTACAAATGATAATTCGGATGGAGGGATGTATCCATTTGGCGGCCGTTTCAGGACTTTTGCGACCAATGAAGCCCAAAAACTTTGTCCACCACCTTTGGGATATAGTGAAAATAAAACTTCGGCCTATTATGCGCAGGCTTTAGAAGTATATAGTCTTTGCAATTCTACTATGAATTATCAAGATCGGTGGGTATCCGAATTTTGGAGTGACGATATCTGGGGACAAACCTTTAGTCCTCCATCCAGGTTAATAGCTATACTGGATGAAATCATGATATTGGAAAATTGCAATCTCGAAAAAGCCGTCGAATCGGTAGCCAAACTCGGTATTTCTTTAAATGATTGTGCAGTCGCCTGCTGGTATTCTAAATATTATTACAATGTGGAACGCCCTGAAAACTATTTAAAAAGGCTGGTAGATCCTAATTGGGAACCATTGCTTCAGAATACCATCAATGGGGTGAAGGGGGTTACGCCCGCTTTTCCTGCCTATCCTTCCGGACACTCCACTTTTGCCGGTGGAGGTGCTGTGATGTTATCCCATTTATTTGGTTCAAATTATGAATTCACCGATTTGTGTCACAAGGGGAGGGTCGAGTTCTTGGGAATTCCCAGGACTTTTAGTTCTTTCGAGGATGCCATGACCGAAAACGCCTACTCCCGGATTACCCTCGGAGTGCATTTCAGAATGGACTGTGAGGCAGGGCTGAAATTGGGCCAACAAGCAACAAGAAGAATATTAAAGTTGCAATGGAAAAAGTAATGACAAGTAACCCATGACATTTTTCTTTTAGTGCAGCTAGTCACTGCGTATTTTTAGTAAGAGCCAATATACTATCCGGGCAAAACTGGAAAATTTATTGGCTCTTTTGATTTGAGGTAATTGGGACTATTTTTCAATAATATCCTCATTTTCAGGGAGTACCTGTGTTTACAAAATGAACCGGCTGTTTAAAGAAGAATAAATGGGATGATTTTGATCAGTCGAAATACTGATATTAATCAATATTTTACTACTTGACTATTCAATACTTTTGATCAAATACTAAGTTTCTTCCATGGCAATAAGCTCGGCTCAATTTTTTTTTAATAACACATCAAAATCTATTACATCCAATTGTATGAACTGTCCAATCAGAAAGTTTTCGTTATTGGACAAACTGGATTCCCCTTCCCTAGAAAAACTCAACAGCCACAAATCATATGTAACTTATTCAAGCGGGGATCTATTATATAAAGAAGGGAATAAAATCCAGGGACTCATTTGTTTAAAATCCGGTAAAATTAAAGAATACAAAACCTCATCTACAGGAAATGAATTGATTGTATCCTTAAAAAAGCCAGTTAATTTTATAGGTTTAGCTGATCTTTTGATTCATAGCAGCCATCAATCATCTGCTATGACGCTGGAAACTTCTGAGATTTGTATTATTGAAAAGGAGGATTTTATGCAGGTATTGAATGCTAACCCCTTATTTGCTGTCCGCATTAGTGAATATTTATCCCGGGCACTCACGGAGACACAAACGCACTTTTTGTGTTTGACTCAAAAACATATGAGAGGCCGGTTAGCTTATGCCTTATTGTATCTCTATGAATTTTTTGGAACACGAATGGACGATTCATTTATCGATTTAAGATTAAAACGTTCCGATCTGGCAGCATTGACCAACCTGACTACCTCAAATGTCATTCGGACACTGGGCTCATTTGTGGAAGAGTCACTGATCCAAACAGAAGGCAGGGACATTAAGATTGTAGATATTGTCAAAATCCGTCATATCTGCGAAATTAACTAAGTTGTGCGTTTTATATTATTGGAAATAATATATAAATCACCTGCATTCCAGCGTGCAAAAGTTATATCTTCCAGGAGGAGAGCAGGTTCTACCAATTGATCAGAAGGTGAAAGGTAACGATCAATATTCAGCATGCTTCAGCAGCATGGCGTTTTAGAGGGAGGATAAAATAATGTTAGTTTTTCAGTTTTTTAAAAACCAAAGTAGCCATCACGGCATGATGGTCGGAAGCAAATTTTCCATTCCAGGAGTTTGTCAGCGTAGCATGATTGAGAACCTGGATGCGCTTGTGGTTTTTTAATAATACATAATCAATATGCCGCCCCTCCTGTTCTTTAAATTCAAAATTGTTAAACGTACTAAAGGGTCCAAAATGCAGGGTCGCGGATAAAAACTCCGTGTCGTAAAGTCGATGGGCATCCATTGAATCGAGAATGATTTTAATCGGCTCCTGAGTCGGGGTTGCATTAAAATCACCGGTAATGATGACGCGGGCGTCACCTGCGATCTCTTTTATTTTTTTCAATAACAAGACGGCGCTTTCCTTCCTAGCCATCGGGCCCAGGTGGTCAAAATGGGTATTAAAATAATAAAAGGTGGCTTTTTTATGCACCGTTTTAAACTTTGCCCAGGTGACGACGCGGTTTAAATTGGCATCCCAACCTTTGCTGGGTGTATCCGGGGTAAGACTTAACCAAAAGGTATTGGTTTCCATTAAAATAAATTTATCCTTCCGGTAAAATATCGGGGAAAACTCACCTTCTTCTTTACCATCTCCACGACCCTTGCCCACATAATCATACTCCGGTAATAATGATTCGAGGTCTTTGATCTGGCCAATGAGCGCCTCCTGCATACCACAGAGGTCGGCCTCATAGTATTTCAACATCGAGGCCAGGTTATCTTTTCTGAAATCCCAATAATTAGAACTGTCGCGTGGGTTAGCATACCGGATATTATAACTCATCACCTTAAATTGCTGAGCCATCAGCCCGCCAGTCTGATCGCCCGCCATGAACAGCAAAAGCATCAGTACCCTGAATAAATATTTGATCATTACCCTACCCATTAAAGTGAATTAAAGGTAGGTCGGAGGAATGGAAACGCTTTATTTTTTTCTTACAGAACATGGTTAACCCAGATGTTTTATTCAAAACCATTTTGATCTGTAAAAGTCGATATTTACAGTGATTAAAATACATTGAGGAAATTCTTCACTTCTAATAGGATTACCTTTCAAACAAAATTAAATTCATGCGATCTCCTATGCTCGGGTTAAGAACCCTGATTTATAAAGTGAACGATTTAGATAAAGCAAAAGCCTGGTATGCAGAAGCTTTTCAAATCAGCCCCTATTTTGATCAACCCTTTTACGTCGGTTTTAATGTCGGAGGGTTTGAACTGGGCCTGGATCCGGATGGGAGTAGAGAACAAAATAGTTTTTCAAATGCTACAGCTTATTGGGGGGTAGAGCATATCCAACAGGAATTTGAACGATTAATCGGACTCGGTGCACAATCGATCACAGCTCCCGAAAATGTAGGAGGGGAAATTGTGGTGGCGACGGTAGTCGATCCCTGGGGTAACTTGATTGGTTTAATTTATAATCCTGAGTTCAAGACCGAATCTTAAACTAGTTATTGCAGGATAGCGTAGTCAGGTCTGTGTTGTATTGTTATATGGTATTGGCTTACAAGGAGATCTTCAAGGACATATTGTGGCTGCCATTCCAGGGGTTGCTGGCCCGGTATCCATAATCAATTCCCAATTTTTGTTTACTGGTTTTACTGAATGGGACTTCGATCCCAAAACCAGCCGCTAAGCCGGTGTAGACATTTTTCTCATCAATGCCCCCTAATTCATATTTATACGCACCCCGGAGATAGAATATTTTATTAAAGGAATATTCTACACCAGCCCCAATTTCGTCCCTGGAGAAAGAGTTGGCGGTGAAATTCGCAAGAAGCGTAAGGCGGTTTCTTTTATCAAAATTAAAATCATAGGACGTACCAATGTTTAATAAGGAAGGCAACTCAAATCCTGCAGAACGCTGATCATAGGTTAGCTGATAGGGAATTTCTCCTTCGGGGTTGTCACCCTGAAAAGATAAACCCTCACCACCAAAACGCATTGGGGAACCGACATTCCGAAGCGAAATGCCAAACTTAAAATTATCTTCCGGACCATTTACGTATTGTACACCAGCATCCAGAGCAAATCCAAATGCGCTAAGGTCTGCGGTTGATTCGGATATCCCCCGCACCAAAATACCAACAGAAACTTTATTATCGAAGGTATATGCATAGCTGATGCCGAGGTTAAAAAAACTCGGAGAATAGGTTGCACCGGTACCTTCCGGCAATTGAGTGGTAGTGACCGCGATGTCCCCGAAATCAACTGCTACCAGGTTAAATCCAAATGCCCCGTTTTTACCCATTTTCTGCGCAAAGCCAAGTGCATTCATGCTGATGCCGGAACCTCGCAAATATTGGCTGTGTCCTATAAGCAATTCAGTTTTATTTATCCTGGTCAACCCTGCCGGGTTTAACCACAAAGCTTCGACTCCATAAACCATTGAAGTAGTCATCGTATGTAAACCTGCAGCGCGCGCCCAGGGATTCATTGTTAATTCATAAGCACCTGCTTCACCCTGTCTATCCGGATTGCCCGCAAACATTGTAAATCCAAATGATCCGAATAAAAATCCTATCCACAGTAATCTTCTCTTCATAGCCTGGTTCTTTTATAATCCGGTCGGATCAAATTTTCTATTGACATTAAACCATTTGATCGTCGTTTCCCCAATACCTTCTGCTTGTATGTGGACCAAATAAACTCCACTGGCAATAGGAATGCCCTTACCATTTTTCATATCCCATTCCAGATCAGGAGCATATCGGGTATTGAGTATAGCCGGGTTGGACCTGTCTTTAATCGGTACATCTTTTTCATCCCGTTTGTATTGCCGTATAAATCTTCCATCTAAAGAATAAATCGTAACCACACATTTAGCAGGAAGATTAGAAATTTTTACAATGTTTGAAAATTGTGTGCTCTCGTAACTGGAATAGGCATAATAGGGATTGGGTACCAGGTTGATTTTTTTCAATGCTGCTGGTATTTCAGCAACTTGGAGAGCCATTGCTGCCTGGCCTGTAAGATTAAACATATAAGAAGGATGTCCTTTTGCTGAATTAGTCCCTACTGCATATTGATAAGGATTTTGAACTCTCATTTTAATGGTGACTTCATTGGGAATCAGTCCATCTTTATAAGCCAATAATTTTTGCCCGGTAGGTAAAATTGGGAAACCTACCCAGGTGACATCTCTTAGTCCAGGGATCTTCCTGAGTATGCTGCCACCTGCGGTCAATCGATCCCTTAACGACCTGCATTCATCGTATTCCTGTAAGGTGACATATATAAAATGTTGTCCTCCGAGCAGTAGATTAAATAAGCTGATTTGCCCTCCCGTTTGAATGGCTTGTTGGGCAGTGGGATTCCACATCATGTCGCCGCCGATTGGATTCTGATCTTCAAATCCCTGGGGAAACAACCGGCCATCGTATACCGTATTTTCTCCAAAAAAAATATTTAATCGTTTTCCGGTTTCCACATCTATTGCATAACCTGGGAACCAGGACATGCCGACCCCATCATTGTCGGGATCCGCTTTGCCATCATTATTGGTATCCTGTTTACCCACCGAAGGGCTCTTTCTCAGGTCCATATTCCGGGTATCCAATAAAGTGGGTATACCCAATCCAACTGTCTGGGAAAAATAAAAAGGAGAAGCGGTTTCTACCACTACACAACGGCTCCACAAGTTTTTATCCGGGGTCAGGACGATATCCACATTGTTCAGGTTTTGTAATCTGAAGCCCGGGTTTTCACGCATGATACGAAATCCATCCGAAGGATCCATCCATGAAGGGGAAATATAAGGATTGACCGGATCCGTCACCCTGAAATCGGTTAAATAATAAGGTACAAAACCCCCTCCATCGCCCATGGTGGACAAAGCTGATTTTTGATCCAGTAAAAAATCTACTTCATTCTTATCGGTTTTGATATAATTCAACACCCCATTGCCATCAGGTACCATGGCCAACCATTTGGGTTTATTCAAATCTTTATAGACAATCTCGGCGCCAATAGCCCCATTGGTGCCTAAAGGATCATCACCGGCATCGATCGTCTGCCCAATGGTTACAGAAAACCCATACTTAGCGACGAGTTGTTCATTGAGTTTGTCGAGCGTGCTTTCAGACAATATGACATTAGCGGGCTCCTTGCTGTTGATCAGTTTCCAGCTCACCGGAGGATCCAACTGGTTATTGTTGGGATCGGCATCGGTAAATGTCAAAATAAACTCTCCATCCTGGACATCCAGCGGGTTGTATACTTTGATCTGAATAGGGCCTCTTCCGGGTTTATATTTAATCTTTCCATCAAACGTTTTATCCAGAATCGCTTTTTTAGTCTCATCGGTCATATCCAAAAAATTACCACCAGCTCCTGCACCATCCAACCGGGTAATCTCAGCTCCGTTACCATAAGCTGATTTGAGGTTGGTGTTTACAATTGGCCTGGGAATGGGTATGTACGTTTTGATGTTGCGTCTGCCTTCTAAATAGGATTTGCGTTGCCCAATGACATCCCGGGGATTAAACGGGGAATAGTTGTTGTATGCATAAGCTACGACAGTATAATAATATTTTTTATGATTGATCAGGGTGCGATCTTCTGTAGCAAACTGATCTTCTTTCACCTGAAAACTATGTCTTACGCCGGCATCTTCCCCTTCCACCCTGATTTCAGGAATCCATACCGGCTGTGATGAATTCGGGTCGGGAGTAGAGCGCCAATTGTAAATATTGCTGACTCCGTTTTTTATATCCACCTGGTAGATCAACCGGGCTTTATTGACGTCTTCGATGTCCGATATACCGACATCGGCACCTCGCAATTGATAGATTTTATATCCTTCAAAGCGGTACAAGCTGTCAGCAACACCTTTCGGGGCTTGAAGGTCGACTTCCTGATAACCTTCAAAAGCATTGTTGGATTTTATAGGGTCGTTGGATAAAAGGAGAATTAATTCCTGGTCCAGTTCAATAAAATCCAAATCGGGTGCATCAGGACCATCTGTGATATCAAAACAATTGTCAAATAAAGCCTGGGCAATGTCATCGGCCGAAGTCAACCGGTCGATATTAGGGCAAGGGTAATCAAAATCCGGGATCCACACCACACCGACAATCAACTCATTAACGGCACCGGGGTCCAGCCTAAACGGACCGGAAGCCTGGATGGTACGCCGGTCACCAAAATCGAGGTTAGCTGTGCACATGGACCAGCCTCTGGAATTGCTTGGGGGGTCCACAAATGCATAATCGTTGCGGGGAGCACCGATTTGGTAGGCAGTCCCACCAAATGAAAACGGGGTGCCGTCTTTCCAAGAACCGGACATATAATTAAAATATTCCTGTGCATTATCGGGATCGGTCATAGCATTTGGCCAATTACCAATAGCCGCGTTATTATAATATGTAAAGGAAGACATTCCGATCTCTTTTCCAAATTCATCCAAAGGCCCACGGAAATAATCCACCCCCAACATGGGAACATCATTACAATAGGTATTTATCCCACCCGGACAGGAACATCCGGTCTCGCCGTCCGTGGCATCTTCATTATAAACGTAAGCCAGTGAACGACCTACATCACAGCCGATATAATCATCCGTGTGGCATCCCAAATCCGGATCCACATACATGGCAAAAAAAGTACTGTCAATACTTTGTGTTGCCCGGTTAATCAGTTTGTAACGCTGGAAGGTCATGTTATTGATTTCGTCGTTGGTAGCATAAGCAAAAGCCTGTACCTGGATCTCCATCTGGATAGGTTTACCCTGGGTCTGAGTGTGAATGCCGCCAGCGTCATTATAAATCCAAAAAGTCATTTCGTCGGGGTATTGAGGTGCATTACAACCCCTGATTTCGATAATAGGGTAGTCCCCTTTGCACGGGTTATACAACCCATCTCCATCCCGGTCAAAAAAACCGGCTAAACCCTGACTGGTATTGGGTAAATCAAATCCATGAATGTTTTTAAAATAAGGGTTTCCACGGGCTGGCCATCCCAACAAATCTTCCGGTATTTTTTTACAATCAAGCTCTGTACCCGATGTGATAGCATTGTTATAATCTTTAAGGTGCGCTGTGATGTTTTCACCCAGGACTTGAAAATGTTTGTCCCATTTAGCGCAGGTATCGATTCCTATAGTCCCTTTTTGAGGATCGAGAGGGCCTGGCCAGAAATCATTTCGATTACCGGTACGGTAGGTTTGAGCTGCGAGTTTTAAATTACCTACCGGGTCATACCCACCCAGCCACACTGCCCCTGCAAAAATCGATGAGACTTCCGGTACCCCGGACCCCGGTTGAACCTTTGGAACGACATATTTACCAATCTGTAAATCCCACCATACATCACCCCCGCCCAATAGTCTTGCCCTGACATTATTGATTTGCATATCGATGGAAGACGTGGAAGGAGCACAATCCGCTCTGGGTGCCAGACGTTGTTTGAGCTCATTTATTTTAGACGGTTTTACCGGATAATTGGGGTATGCTTTAGCAAAATTCAGGCTGACAGAAAGACAAAAAAGCAGTATTTGATATTTTGTTTGCATGTTTTTGTTCAATTAGAATTCAATAATAGCACCAAGGAAAACCCGCCTTGGAAGGGAATAAAATCCGGGATTTAATTCTGCCCATTGATAGGATGCGAGATAGGCATTGACATCTCTCCCGGTTGAAGTGACGGTATTGAGGGCTGATTTGCCATCTGCCGATGTCAGGTAACCATCATCTTCCGGTGAACCGCTTACAGGGTATACCCCATAAACATTTTTAAGATTGAGCACATTTTGTACCCTGAAATAAACATTGAGAAACATAGGAAACCGGGTATCCGGGTTGCCTATTCGAAAACTTTTATCTGCCCGCAGATCCAGGGTAAAAGACCAGGGTAATCTGGATCCATTTAAAGCTCCGGCAAAACCGGCTCCTCCTAAGGGCTGCGCTCTTTGCAACTTAGTATACGGTCTGCCACTCACCGCGTTCATTTGAAGGTTGAGCCCTGCATCGGCCAATATTTCCTTTCCGTTGATACGAGGCCCGTTATAAGCTCTTCCCGAAGCAAAGCGATAATCGATCACCGTCACCAGCCGGTGTCTCTCATCAAAATTCAATGGAAACAAACTCCTGATGTTACCACGGGTATTCAGGCCGAGCTGGGTATTGGCACCTGATCCCGTGCCATCTGCAAATTGTAAGGTATAATTTGCCTGTATCTCAATATTGCTCGTCCTGCGCATATCGTATTGAAAACTGAATCCTTTGACAGTCCCAAAATCCAGGTTCCCGTAGCCGGTATAACTGTTGACCGGTGAAGGCACATACAGATAAGTGCGGCTTTGAATCATGTCCCTCATCTCTTTATAATAGGCCGCAATTTTAAGCGCTGAGGAATTGGACAATTTTTGTTGGAAACCTACTTCATAATCAATTGTTCGTTCCGGTTTTAAATTTGGGTTGTTGGATGGGGTCCGGGAAGGATCTTCAAAATAATAATAGTCCAGGGCAGTCGCAATCGTGTTGGAAGGGGGCCGTTGAATCAGGATATCATAGTGTGCAAAAAAATTAGCCGCATCCGATATCGGGAAAGAGAAGGCCAGCCTGGGCATAAAATTTATCTGCGGTTTGTAATCGGTAAAAGATTGATTGGGGTCAAAGGATTTGAGCCTGATGTTGGAATTGGGATCTTTCAGTTTGGGGGTTACCACTTCACCTCCAAACAATACCGAGCCATCATTGGCGGGGGTTCCGTTTGGAAAATACCACTGCTCTCCTTTGCGAAATGCTTTGACATTATTAGAATTTTTGCCGGTCACATAGACGAGGTAATCATCGCCCACGGCGGATGGTTTGGTTTCGCCTATAGCGGTATAAAAATCACTGGCCTGGGTGATTTCGTAAAGGGAAAACGGGTCTTTGAGTACTTTGGTATTGGCATCGTACCGGTCTACCCTCAAGCCCAACCGGAGAATAAGGTCTTTGTAATTAAACTTATCCTGGATATAAGCTGCTGCATAGGTCGGCCGGTTAGGCGCTACTACAAAGGTCCGTCGTCCTTCTGCATCCACTGCAGTGAAAAAGTCTTCAAATTTTGTATTGGTGTTTAGTTTATTGCCGAGATAATCATAACCAAAATAATTTAATACCCCCTGGTCCGTCAATTCACTGGCAGCAAACATATCTAACCTCAAATCTTCCGGTTTGATCCCATCTACATTGACATATTCATTCAATGTCTGACCAGTCAGTTGCCGGATCCTTTTATAAAACAATAAATCATTGTCTTCTTCGATCTGGGTTTGGAATTTATCATACGTAAACGGAGTCACCAATCCGTCGAAGGACCCAATGATCTTCGTCGTATCTACTCCTTTGATATGATTGTTGGCTTGCAGTCGGGCTATGGTCCAAAGACCGTTTGGGCTCACGCCCCAACCCCTGTCCCGTCTTTGTTCATAAACAAACCCGACCTGGATATTGTGTCTTCCCTTATCTGAACCACCGGGGAATAAATCAAAACTCCCTTCTCCATTGACCGTGATAATTTCACTTTCTCCTTTGCTATAGTTATTGTATACCGAGCCGGCATTGGTATGTAACCTCCATGCTGAATTAAAATTGCCGGAAATAAAACCATTGTAAGCATAATAGTCCAGGAGATTATTGGCATCCAGTCCTTTGTTGTAAGCGGCCAGTACGGTATTTAACGTGCCTGGGGTATAACCATTGAGTTGTTGGAGATATCCCGCATGGGCAACCCCTGGCAGGGGGCCACGGCTGTAGGTTGATTCTCCTTCTACCGGTACCCAGGTGATATCAAAATTGCCAATATGTCCATAATTGAAGATTTGGTCCTTGTGGCGGAAATCCTCATTTTGGTTACTGCCTTTTTCGAAGGCGGCTTGTAAGGTATAGATGGCATTGCGGAACAACCGGTTTTCTCCTTTGGTTTTACTTCCTGTAGGGGCGGCTTGAGATTGATTAGATCCCAGGCGGTGTCTCCATTTAAACCCTGCCCGGTAATTTTGAGAGGTAGCCAGGGGATTGTTTTCATAGTTGAGCAGGTTCCAGGAGGCGGCGGGTGAAAATCGATTATGGTTATTGTTGTAAGCACCGGTAAAACTGATGTCAATTTTATTACTTAGCCGGGCATCTATCTTGCCGGTCAGGTCAATTCGCTGGCTTCTTTCATTGATTCGTTGTTTGTTCAACTCCACATCAGCGGGAGTCAGGAATTCAGCACTGGATAAAGGGACCCCATTAATCCTCCGGATCGGATCAGCTTCGATTTCCCTCAATTTGGATTCGAGTGAATAGTAGGTGCCGGTAGTAGAGGGGTTATCATCATCTTGCCGCCGGTATTGTCCACTTAATCTATAACCTAAAACGGAAACTCCTTTGTTATTTCTTAAAATTGGCCCACTCAGGTTAAAATTGAGCAGATTATAACCATAGGAATCCAGATACTGTGAAGATTCTAACTCGAGACCCCCTGAAAATTTATTGGAAGGACCTTTTGTAGTAATGGAAATCACCCCTCCGGTTACATCGCCATATCTCGCTTCAACACCTCCGGTAATGACTTGCATCTGGTCAATTTCCGTCTGGGGAATCAGGTTGGTGTTGACTCTTATCCCATCAATATAATAATTGGTGGCGTTGGACCTGGAGCCGCGTATATTCAATGCCCCGCCATTTTGTTGGGCTATCCCGGCGGTGGTCGCTGCCAATTCATTGATGTTTTTGGTAGGCAGGTTGCGGATTTGTTCAGAAGTAACGGTACCCCCCGATGTGGTATTATCTTGTTGAATCAATGGGACTTTATAATCGGTAACGACTACTTCATTGAGAATAATACCCACATTCATTTCGGCATTAAGCCTATTTGATTTTCCTGCAAATACGACGACTCGCTGAATGCGTTGGGTCTGAAAGCCTATGTAGCTGATTTCAACATCATAGGTGCCTGGGTCGATATTGGTAAAGCTGTAATTGCCGTCTTCATCGCTGGTAGTCCCGGCTTTCTGAACGCCGGATTTAAACAAAACAACAGTAGCCCCAATCAGGGTTTCTTTGTTTTCATCCATTATTTTTCCTTCCAATGAAGTCTGTGAAAATATGGGTATCAAAAAGCAACAGGTCAACACCCCCATCAATCCAAATCTCACCTTAAGCTTTGTATCAGCCAAATAGTTAAAATTCAACACAATATATAGTTGTAATTATTAAACGAAGATAGGAGATTAAACGCTGATTAAATCCAGAATTTGATTGGATTTCACCCATAATTGTTTTCTTAGAATTAGCGGCCTGAGCAGGAATTAATCAACCTTAATTTTTAGAGGTAACTATTCCAAAGATGGATGGGTTTGCAGGATTTAAAGTGAACACTTCACTGAACCTGGGGGTGTGATTTGCAAATTATCCGGTGTATTGGAGGATTATACCGAATTTCTAGCGGCATTGATGATACCGAAGGAACTCCGGATCACCAGTTTTTCATAAATCGAACGCAATTCATGGACCTGGTATTCCGGTTTGCGCAATTGCATCAGGGCATATTGCTGAATAGTACCTAATGGTTGGACGATTCGTTCCCTCATGTCGATGGATATGGCATCTGCAGGGTAATCCTCCATCAGGATCTTATGGCCTGTGAGCATCAAAACATATTTCTGTGTGCGTTTATATTCCTCAAAAATGATGCGGTATAAACCTGAAAACTCAGGGTCTTTCTCTAAATAAGCAGTGAGCGGAAAAAAACATTTCTTCATCGCCATTTCACAATTTTCTATCAGGGTTTTGAAAAAGACAGAACTGGTATATAGTTCAACCACGTCTTTCCATTTTGATTTTTCATTCATCAGTTCAAGGGCGGTACCTACGCCATAATATCCGGGTACATTTTGTTTGATCTGGCTCCAGGAACCCACAAACGGAATAGCCCTGAGATCATCCAGGCTAAGGGTTTTGGAGACCCCTCGTTTGGCTGGACGGCTGGCAATATTGGTTTCACTATAATAATGCAACGGACTCACCGCACTTAAATAAGCAATAAACCTGGGGTGTGCTTTGAGTTGCCTGAATGAATTCATTCCGATTTCTGACATTTCAGTGATCAGTTGTCGGTGATCCGGGTTGAGGGTATTGGTGGAATCTGCTAATACATCATTATAAATCCCCGCATTCAACAGTTGCTCAATATTGAACTGGGCAGATTCAATGGTGCCAAAACTGCTGCTTACCGTCTGGCCCTGAATGGTCAATTGGATCTGCTCATTGGATATCCTGTGGCCCAGGGATGCATAAAATTTGTGCGTTTTTCCTCCGCCCCTGGATGGTGGCCCACCCCGTCCATCAAAAAATATGACATGGATACCGAATTCTTTGGAGACCGCTGTCAGATTTTCTTTAGCCCGGTATATACTCCAGTTGGCCATGAGATACCCTCCATCCTTGGTGCCGTCAGAAAAGCCCAACATGATGGTTTGAAAATCTGACCTTGATTTGAGGTGATTGCGGTACACTGGATTGTTATATAGTTTGCGCATGATCTCACCGGCTAGCTGGAGGTCATCTATTTTTTCAAACAAAGGGACCAGATCCACGGATACTTCTTCAGTTCCCCAAACGGTGCGCAGGAGATAAAATACTTCCAGCACATGCCGGGCTGACTCGCATTGACTGAGTATATATCGGTGACATGCTAATTCCCCGTTCTGAGCCTGTATTTCCCTCATAGCCCGGATACTCATCACGGTATCTTCTTCCAGCGAACCGGGAAGGAGTTGTAATTCCGTAAGAATCTTATTTGGGATTAACAGCAATTCAATTTTTTCTTCTTCGGTCAAACTTTTATACTCGACCGACTGGGTAGCGGTTTGATTCATCACCAAAGCCACAGCTGATTGATGCATGGCACTGTCCTGCCTGACATCCAGTGAAGCAAAATAAAATCCGAATGACTGTACTTTGGCAATGAGGCCATCGATGTATTCCAGAAACAGGGAATCGTGTTCAGAGACAATAATTTTACGGACTTCAAATAATTTGGTCAATAATTCTTCCTTGGTATAACTATTGATCCCGGAGGTGTACAACTGGTTGATCATTTTTTCGATGACGATCAGCAATTGGTCCACATTTTTGAAAGTCAATCTTTTTTTAAGCTCAGCTATATCCTCGAGATAACACTGCAACAAGTTGATGCGGAGGTTATGGGCTACTTCGGTAGTGGTTTTATAGGTTACAAACGGATTGCCATCCCGGTCTCCTCCAGGCCAGAAACCCATGTGGATCAAAGGTTCTTGCTCATTGGCGGTTTCGGGTACCAGGCCGATGACCCGTTGATTGATCCGTCCGATCGCCGGGTAAAAGATTTTTTTAAGATACCAGATCAGACTGTTTGCTTCGTCCACCGGGGTCGGGCGGGTGTGTTTAAAAAACGGGGTTTTACCCAATTGTTGGAGCAGAACATTAATTTCTGAGATCTGATTGTTGGAAATACTATTGGACAGATCGTGGATGATCCCTAAGACCGAGTCAGGATAAAACTGGGTAGGGTGGGCGGTAAGAACGAGTCGGACTGCAAAATCTTTTAATCGTTTGGTGAGTTCCTTACTCAGCGACTTTAACCGGGTTTCATTCTCAATTTGTTTTAAGGTGCCGCTGCCTTCCAGGTCATGCGTAAGGCCAAATGCAGCATCTTCGAGGGCATCAAATAATACCACCTGTCTTTCTCCATACTGAATAAATCGGAACAATAAATCGAGTTTATCTTTTTCCTGGATATAATCGGTTTGAGTCTTAAAAAAATAATCGATGATATCCCTGGGACTGCTGCCTTTGGCATAACCGTCTTCACAATAAGTTACCAGCAAGGACAAGAGAATCCCGGTCTTTTCAATTTTTAAAAAAGGGAGAGAGGTAAACAAACTGTTGAACAACTGATATTTTAATAAGACTTCTTTATTAAAGGTATTGATTTGTGCAGATGAAAAGGACATGACCGCAAATATCGATCTTAATCCGGTGACCCCGTTACAGTAAATTTTCTTTTTTTGAATCAGCAGGAGCTTATTGAAATGACAAAACACCACAATTTGCTCGTTTGGACCGGGAAGACTTTTTGAAGAATCCTTTTTCTGACCAAATTTTTCGATATTACGCATCCATTTAAAAACCGAGTATGAATAGTAGTTTAGTAACTCTGGACTGGATAGTCATCGCAGCCTATTTCCTTGTATTGATCGGCATTACTATATGGGCAATGCGATTTTCCCAAAAATCAACTGAAGATTATTTTCTGGCGGGACGCAATGTAGGATGGTTTATGATAGGGGCATCCATATTTGCTTCCAATATCGGAGCTGAACATGTCGTCGGTCTGGCGGGTACCGCAGCTAAAAGTGGTATGCCTATGGCCCATTATGAGTTGCATGCCTGGATTGTATTGTTGCTGGGATGGGTGTTCCTTCCTTTTTATATGAGGAGCAAGGTGTTTACCATGCCTGAGTTTTTGGAGAAAAGATTCAACGCAAAGGCAAGGTGGTTTTTATCCATTTTTTCCCTGGTGAGTTATATCATCACTAAAGTAGCTGTCAACCTCTATGCCGGTGGTATCGTGACTTCCTCGTTGTTGGGCATAGATTTTTGGACAGGCGCAATAGGGGTACTGATCCTAACCGGAATATATACCGTCCTGGGCGGCATGCGTGCGGTCGTGCTGACAGAGACCTTACAAACCATCATTTTAATTCTTGGATCGGGCTTAGTCACTTATCTGGGTTTAAAAGAAATAGGGGGGTGGGGTACGTTGAAAGAAATTGTGGGCCCTACCCATTTTAATATGTGGAGACCGGCATCGGATCCTGATTTTCCATGGACCGGACTTGTATTTGGAGGCGCTATTGTAGGTATCTGGTACTGGTGCACGGATCAATACATTGTGCAGCGCACCTTGGCCGCCAATAACATTACGGAAGGAAGGCGGGGGGCAATTTTCGGAGCATTTCTCAAAATCACCCCTGTTTTTATTTTCATGGTACCGGGAATGATTTGTTATGCCCTTGCCAGCCAAGGGAAAGTCGTGATGGAAGACCCCAACCAGGCATTTACGATTATTATGCAAAAAATATTACCTGCCGGGGTACGCGGATTAGTGGCTGCCGGCCTATTGGCCGCCCTGATGAGTTCTTTGGCATCCATTTTTAATAGTGCGGGTACCTTATTTACCGTCGATGTTTATAAAAAATTAAGGCCTGAAACCAGCGAAAAAGACCTGGTGCGGATTGGTCGATATGCTACCGGGGTGGTGGTGATTTGTGGTTTGTTATGGGTTCCGGTATTGACAAAAATTGGTGGAGGCGTTCTTTACCAGTATTTACAAAGTGTGCAGAGCTATATTGCCCCACCGATCACGGCAGTTTTTCTGTTGGGTATATTTTTTAAACGGATCAACTCTCAGGGTGCTATGTCGGCTTTGTGGTTTGGTGTGATTTTTGCGGCAGTCAGGATAGTCGCTGAAATTTATAAAGACTCATTGACAGGTTTTATGCATTCTTTCGCCACCTATAATTTTATGCATCTGGGTATCTGGTTATTTCTGTTGTGTGTGCTGATAGCCGTTGTCGTTAGTTTAATGACAGACAAACCCTCTGAATTGCAACTGCGGGGCCTTACATTCAGTACCCTGACCGAAGAGCAAAAATTGGCGAATAAAAACAGCTATAACAAATGGGATATCCTTGCTTCGGTAGGTATCCTCGCAATAGTGATATTAATCATGAGCTATTTTACCGGTAGTTAGTAAGCGTATTTTCGAGACGAAGGCCGGAAGGGGATCTTAGGGTCCCCTTTTTTTTGTCCTATACCGAAAAATTCATCCCCGAAAAATCAAAGGCCTGAAATTGTGGGTTTAATAATTATTTTTGCATCAAATTCGAGGCCACCTGCTCACCGCAAGGTCCAAATACAGACATGTCCTTTACCATCAAACTAAAACAATTCGAAGGCCCATTTGACCTCCTTCTTTTTTTTATCGAACGCGATGAATTGGATATTTACGATATCCCTATTTCAAAAATCACCCTGGATTTTCTGGATTATATCCATGAGCTGGAACAACTCAATATCGACCTGGCCAGTGAATTTATCCTGGTTGCGGCAACCCTCATGCGGATCAAAGCAAAAATGTTGCTGCCCCGGAAAGAAGTCGATGAGGAAGGAAATGAAGTAGACCCCCGTCTGGAATTGGTGCAGCGACTGTTGGAGTATAAAAAATACAAAGCCGTCCTCGAGGAGTTTGAAGCCATGGAACTCAAACGGATGCAACAGACAAGCCGGGGAAATGTAGATCAGGAATTAAAAAAATTTGCTGAAAAAGCCTTTATAGAAGCTGAGTGGGAATCCGTTACCCTCTTTAAACTGATGAAGGCATTTGAGCGGATGCTGAACCAGTTTGATGAACGCCGTCATATCCACCAGGTCTATAACTTTGTCTATACCATCCTGGATCAGCAGGAGTATATCCAGGAATTATTGGCGGAAAAGAAGAAAGTAGATTTTATGGCTATTTTTTCTAATTGTGAAAACCGGATCCACGCCATCATCACTTTCCTGGCGATGCTTGAACTCCTCAACCAACAAGCGGTAACCATAACCCTGGGAGAGGGCATGAATAATTTCTGGATAAGTACCTATCAGGATCCGGAATTGGATACTGCCGGTAAATCAGCGTCCGTGTGATCGACCCTGTTCAAAACCCGGCGATATGATCCAATACAACCCCAAAGACTGGTTTACTTTTATATTCCGTTTTCATAAAGCGGACACCATCCGCAAGTTATTGCCCATGATCCTGGGGATGACTTTGTATACCACCCTGGTCGTTTTTTTGGAAATATATTTTGATCTCAACAGCGACAGTAATGTGCGGAATATTCCTCAGATGCATTCTCTGCTGGGCTTTGCTATATCCATGTTATTGGTGTTCAGGACCAACACCGCCTATGACCGTTGGTGGGAGGGAAGGAAACTCTGGGGTTCTCTGGTCAATGCCAGCCGCAACCTGGCTATAAAAATAACCGTGATATTGGCTCCGGATGAAATTAAACTTAGAAAACAACTTGGCAGGGCCATCGGTGGGTTTGCCCTCGCATTACATCATCATCTTCGCAAAGAAAAGATCAGGATTGAATTGTTTGAGCACGAAGATGAGGAGGATACTTTCTCTCCTATTGACCATGAAAAACACGTTCCAATCCAGATGGCAGGTTTTATCGTAAAAATCTTAGATCAACAGTATAAAGCCAAGAAAATCACGGGCGAACAGTATATCAACCTCAATACCGAGGTGAATGCATTTATGGATATCTGCGGGGCCTGTGAACGCATCAAAAACACACCGATTCCGTTTTCTTATAGTGTATTTATTAAAAAATTCATTTTTTTCTATGTCATGTCATTGCCTTTTGGCTTTGGTTATAGTTTGGGTTATTATACGGTTCCGGTGGTGGTTTTTATATTTTATGTCCTGGCCAGCCTTGAACTGATTGCCGAGGAAATCGAAGACCCGTTTAGCGGAGATGAAAATGATCTGCCTACCCTGCGTTTATCCGAAAGCATCCAAAACAATGTCCTGGAGATATTGAAAATCAATTAATTAGTGTTATTCCGGCGTGGGGTCCCGTTTGGCAATCATTTGCATTTTTTCATAAAACCCTTGCTTTTAAAAACCAAAAACAAGTCTTATCTTTGCGTCGCTTTTTATAAATTCATTTATAACGACCTCATAATCAAAGATTAAAATATATGGCAAATATAGGCAGAGTCAAACAGGTGATCGGTCCGGTGGTAGACGTCAGTTTTACAGAACCCGGTTCCACCTTACCTGCAATCCTCACCGCTCTGGTGATCAAGAAAAAAAACGGTAAAAACCTGGTTTTGGAAGTTCAGCAACATCTGGGAGAAGACACCGTAAGAGCAATTGCCATGGACTCTACCGATGGTTTGCGCAGAGGCGTAGAGGTAGAAGATACCGGATCCAATATGACCATGCCTACCGGCGAAGTAATAAAAGGAAGGCTATTTAATGTAATAGGGGAGGCCATAGATGGTATCGGCCCGGTAGTAAAAGATGAAAACGCTTACCCGATACATCGTAAACCCCCGGCTTACGAACAACTATCTACTGAAAAAGAAGTATTGTTTACGGGTATAAAAGTAATTGACCTGATCGAACCTTATATGAAAGGGGGAAAGATCGGTTTGTTTGGAGGAGCTGGTGTTGGAAAGACGGTATTGATCATGGAATTGATCAACAATATCGCCAAAGCCTATGAAGGTATTTCTGTTTTTGCAGGAGTAGGAGAGCGTACCCGTGAAGGAAATGACCTGCTGCGTGAAATGATCGAATCCGGGGTAATCAAATATGGTGACGAGTTTAAACACAGTATGGAAAAAGGCGGATGGGACCTCAGCAAAGTAGATTCAACTGCATTGGCAACCTCACAGGCGACACTGGTGTTTGGGCAAATGAATGAACCGCCAGGAGCACGTGCCCGGGTGGCCTTGTCCGGACTGACCGTGGCAGAATATTACCGGGATGGGGACCTTAGCGACCCTAAAGGAGGCAGGGATATTTTGTTTTTTATTGATAATATATTTCGTTTTACCCAGGCAGGTTCAGAAGTATCGGCATTATTGGGCCGGATGCCTTCGGCGGTGGGTTATCAACCCACACTGGCCACGGAAATGGGTGTGATGCAAGAGCGGATCACCTCGACCAAACGCGGTTCCATTACTTCCGTACAAGCGGTATATGTGCCTGCGGATGACCTTACAGACCCTGCTCCGGCTACCACATTTGCTCACCTGGATGCCACCACCGTATTAAGCAGAAAAATTGCTTCCCTGGGGATTTATCCGGCAGTGGATCCTTTGGATTCTACCTCCCGTATTCTTGATCCGCTGATTCTTGGTGATGAACATTATGGTTGTGCACAGCGGGTTAAGAACATCTTGCAACGGTATAATGAACTACAGGATATCATTGCTATCCTCGGTATGGAAGAACTTTCCGAAGAGGACAAACTCGTGGTCAGCAGGGCCAGAAGGGTGCAACGTTTTCTTTCACAGCCCTTCTTTGTTGCAGAACAATTTACCGGCATGAAAGGTGTATTAGTACCTATTGAAGAGACCATCCGGGGATTCAATATGATCATGGATGGTGAAGTTGACGAGTACCCTGAAGCCGCATTTAACCTGGTTGGTACCATTGACGATGCCATTGAAAAAGGGAAAAAATTAATTGCAGAGGCTAAAGGATAACCGGAAATGAACCTAATCGTCCTTACTCCGGAAAAAGAAATCTATAACGGCCAGATCCGGTCCGTTAAAGTACCGGCTATCGGGGGCCAGTTTGAAGTACTCGGTAAACATGCACCAATCGTTGCTGCCCTGGATAAAGGAAATATCCGGGTGATTGATACCAAAGAGCAAAAAACTAATTTCTCTATAGAAAACGGTTATATAGAAGTACTCCATGACGAAGTAGTCATACTGGTGACGGTGAGTGCTTAATCGAAAACATTAGGAGGGGGCCGAAATTTCGGCCGGCTAAAGAAACCAGGGATAACTTTAGGCGGAGACGCCTAAAGAAACCAGGGCGGAGACGCCTAAAGAAACCAGGGAGGAGACGCCTAAAGAAACCAGGGCGGAGACGCCTAAAGAAAGCAGGGCGGAGACGCCTAAAGAAACCAGGGCGGAGACGCCTAAAGAAACCAGGGCGGAGACGCCTAAAG
>JAWXBI010000267.1:0-13869 GCA_034439915.1 Saprospiraceae bacterium
ACCAACTAACCAACTAACCAACTAACCAACTAACCAACTAACCAACTAACCAACTAACCAACTAACCAACTAACCAACTAACCAACTAACCAACTAACCTACTGACATGGACTTAGCAAATCTCCTTGGCGCAACAGGTGTCTTCTTGATTTTATTAGCTTATTTTTTTAACCTGTATAAAAAATTAGAGACAGACAATCTGTATTATATTTTAATGAATCTCGTAGGAGCTATACTGGCCAGCATTTCATCGATCATGATCCATTCCCTCCCGTTTACCGTATTGGAAACCACCTGGGCCATCGTTTCCTTTATAGCCCTTATAAAGCTGCTGAAAAGACAATAAAAATGAAGCAGTATATCGATCTGAGCCATGTCATTGAAGGCAGTCTAATCACCTACAAAGGTCTGCCCCCTCCGGTGATCTGTGATTACCTATCCAGGGAAGCCAGCAAAAAATTTTATGCAGAGGGGACCACTTTTCAAATTGGTAAAATAGAAATGGTGGGCAATACCGGTACCTATATAGATTGCCCCTTTCACCGGTATGAGGATGGCAAAGACCTGGCTCAGGCAGAACTTAAAAAAATGGTCAATCTGCCTGCTGTTTTGATCCGGGCTCCTTATCAAAAAGGAATTGAGATCGGAATGGAATTTTTCAGGACAGTTGATATCGCCCGTCATGCAGTCATTGTTCATACAGGTTGGGCTGATTTTTGGAATACAGACCGATACTATTCCCATCATCCTTTTTTATCCGCAGAAGCAGCCCGGTATTTATTGGAACAGGAAGTTTTATTGGTGGGTATTGATTCACACAATATCGACGATACCCGTATCCATGATCGTCCGGTTCATTCCATTTTATTAAAAAATGAAATCCTCATTGTCGAACATCTTTGTGATTTGGATAAAATCCCGGTGGATCAATTTTTGTTTTCTGCGGTGCCGCCGAAAATTAAAGGCATGGGGACTTTTCCTGTAAGGGCATTTGCAACGGTGGACCCTCCATGAAAAAAACCACCACCTTTACCAAAGAGTCCCTGAAACAACTTCAGGTCATACCGGGGGTGGGTAAATCCATTTCCCGGGACCTTGTCCATATTGGTATACATCGGGTCGAAGACCTGAAAGGGAAAATTCCGGAAGAATTATTTGATCAGTCCAACCGTCACGCAGGGGTCGTACAGGACCGATGTTTGTTGTATGTATTTCGTTGCGCGGTTTATTTTTCAGAAACACCACCTGAAGAAAGGGAAGCCGAAAAACTTAAATGGTGGAATTGGATGGATGGGGATAGGGGATAGAAGTTGGGCTGGCTTTATTAATAATCCACTAAAGGCTGGATTTTATTTTTTCTACTTCTGCATATTTTATAACCATCTTTCATTCTTGGCCATTATAATTCACTATTACCTTTAAATTCTTAAGTTTGATTAACAGGATGCTCCGCTTTTATGAACCACCCTGTCGCAAATACGGTTACTTCAAAATTTGTGTTAGAAAGATTTCTTCTTTATCGGTTACATTCACTATTTTAACCAAGCCAATACCGGGAGCATAAAATTTATGTTCTAATGCATCCGGCTCCAATTCGGTATATTCTTTGGTTTTTATACAATTCGATAAGGAATTGAATAAAGGAGAAACAATGGATTCATTGATACTTAATACCTCTGCTTCATCTTCCGCTTCATTAAAATAATATTCCTGTCTGTATTTTATTCCGGGTTGAGGATTATAAAGCATGATGATACCTGCTTTTGCGCCGTCCAGACCCGCTTCCCATGAACCATGATGATCCGTTAATTTACCACTTAGATCGTAATTGTCCACCTGCTCACCAAAATACCAGACATTGCCTTCGTTGTCCTGGGCAAACCAATCGTGTGTAAATTCAATCAATTTTCCGTTGAGATATTCTTTGACTTCGATGATGATGCAGGGGATACCTGTGATCAGCCTCGATAGAGCTAACCGGGTAGATTCGATCCTGCTTTTTCCTTCGGTATGCTGTCCTTCATAAATGTATGTTTTACCAATATCAAATACAAAATATTTATTGGTAAGATTCAGACTATTCGAAAACCTGGACGGAGCGATATCCGGATTATACGAAGTATCCGGTGTCCGGTCGGCTTGTTTGGAGCAGGAGAGTAGAATAAAAACGGGCAAAAAATAAATTCTGTATTTCATAATGGAAAAAATTTAATAGATGATATATAAACCTATACGGCAATAAACCAGTTAGCGTTGCGTCTTTGCATTAAAAAACTTATCACATGAGTTGAAATTCATGGAATACGAAGCGCTTGCCAGTTTACTAAAGAATCAACGAAATACAATGACTATGGACAAGGCTTGCAATTCAATGGGTAAGGATATGACCTTATAATACTTCCCGCGATCAGAGGAAGCAGTTGGTCATTGGTATTCCTGCAGATTGCGCAGATGTATGCGGAAAAATATATAGGTTACGACAAATTTCTGAGGGGCTTCTACTGCGTTTATTCGCATGATCTACGGGGAGAAAACGAGATTAATAATACTGGTAATTTAACGTGAAGTCCGGGTTTTACGCCCTAATATAAACGGTAGGCTAAAGCTGTACTTACATCAATCCGCTTAGAAAGAAAATCCGAGCGCCTTAGCTTTTGATGAAGGGTACTTTGCAGCACCCAGGTCCATCGGGTACTGAGTTTGTAAGTTAGCGCTCCATGCCATTGCAGGGAATATGGGTTTTTAATCCGGGGTTTGAAAAAACTATCCAATGACCATTGCAGTGGCGACGAAGGAGAATGAAAATCATAAGTGACCTGTGAAGTCGTGGGAAGTATAAAACCGATCCCTAACCCTATTTTGGGTACCATTCTTTTATTGTGAAATAATTTATAGTGTACGCCCAGGTCAAGATTAAATGCGGGCCGTGATACCTCTGCTTTGGTAAACCGCAGATCATTCAGAGGAGGCTGCTGTATGGGTATTCCGATGTTTTCATCCATCCGGGGTCCTTCATAAAACAACTTGGTATACATTAGTCCGGATTGGATTTCAACATTGGATTGTAAAGCAAGCAATAATTTAATTCCAAACTGATAACCGGTTTTGTTTCTGATCTGGGGATGCAGAATAAAAGGTATTCCCGATACAGCGGATATATCCAGTCGCGTAGGAGTAAATGAGCTAAGAAATTTTTTCCATGGTGTCAGGGTATCCGCAGCCAAAGGGAGAGAAACTGCCAGCGGTATTTCCGGGGCTTCAGGAGCCAGGGTTTGCTCCGGTAAAGAGGGATTCGATGAAGAAGGAACAGGTATTGAAGTGGATTTTATTTCGGGTACTTCAATTACACCTGCAGGCGACCGCTCTTGTATCATTTCATTTAATACATCCAATTTGTTTTGTTGCTGTTTCAGGGTATTCACTAGCTCATAATTCTTCCAGGTTAATCCATCCATTTTTTTTATAATTTCTGGATCAACAGCAAAAACCTTTTTTTCAATATTTCGGATAATATATACTGGTTTCTCAATATAAATGGTGTCGTAAAAAATACTTGTCAGTGGTTCTGTTGAAACAGGGGCTGAATTAAAAGTATTATTTGCCGGCATTGTCGCCTGCTTTGATTTTTTAAATAAAACATATAAGGAAAACAATACAACGCCTGCGAGTATTGGCCAGAAATACAATGGCACTGGTCTTGGTTTATCCCGGTCATTCAGTTTTTTTTCGAGCTTTAACCAATCCGTTTCGTGTAAAGGAAAATCCTGGATGGCTTCGGCTTTTTTTCGATATTGATCAAAAAATGATTCCATGTTTTTTAGTTGACTTTTGTTTCCATTTGGTGGGACGGATCCAGTAATTTTCTAAGGTTTTCAAGCGCCCGGAATAAATTGGAGCGGGAAGTACCAGGCGAAATATTTAATTTTCCGGAGATTTCTTCATGGGTTAGGTCTTCCAATACGTAAAGATTCAAAACCATTCTATACATCGGAGACAATTTCCTTAAAGCGGGTATCAGTGATTCAATCGAATCCAGATTTGGAAAATCATTTTGACTTATGAACACGTCATTGAAAGGCTCCAGGTCAACAGTTTTTACTTTATGGTATTTTCTGAAATAATCAATTGCTTTACGGATCAAAATTTTACGCAACCAGGTTTTGAAAGCAAACGTATTGTCGTAGAACTCGATATGATTGAATACACTTAAAAAACCATCATTCAGAATTTCTACCGCTTCTTCTTCCGAGTTGCTGTAGTGCAAGCAGATGTTTTTGGCATAAGCATAGTATTGCTCATACAGTATTTTCTGAGCCCTGCGGTTTCTGAGTTTGAGATCCTCGATTAATTGCTGCAAAGAGGGTTGACTACTTCCCATCGATTAATATACGAAGGGATTGGGCTTATGCGTTGCGTGAGAAGTGGATTTTTTTTATCTTTCTTCTGGCGGGAAGACTTTGGAGTAAGTGAATACTCGAAAGTCGCCTCCGAAATCATCGGGTTTCTTTCTAAGGGACCCAGGCGGTTTTATTGGTGAGAATCTATTCAGCTGACGTACATACCCATCATAGCCCTGCTTTTATTTTTTCAACTTCTGCATATTTAATCACCATCTTTTTTTCATCGCCATTATAATTCACTATTACATTCAAATCCCTCGGATAGATAAAGCGGAAACTCCCGTCTTTATTGACCTCCCCAACCGCAGGATTGGAAACGGTAAAGGTGGCCGCATAGGAGACAGATGCAATCACTCCGTTGGAGTAGGTGATCAGCGGGTTGATCCTCAGGTAAAATTTACCGGTAGTGGCACTTCTGATAATTTCAAGTTTATTCTCCCAGGTATATTGAGAAAGGTCTGTTTTGCCGGCAAATAATAAAAGGATGTTGCAGGTCCGGTTTCCCCTCCAATCTGCGATATGATGTCTGGCACCATGCTCTTCATAATAAAAGATGTTTTTAAGTATGGGCAGATTACTGTGCGTTAAAAAAGGAACATAATAATTCCATTCACCGGTACCGATGTCAAAGTAATACAATTGGGTTGCCTGAGCTTTGGTTCCTTCTTTGAATATTTCAAAGTCGTTGACCCAATACGAAGGAGACAAAGCTCCGCAAAAAGCAAATTGATCCGGAAAATTCAATGCGGTCGAGGTGGCATGGAGGCCTCCAAAGGAATAACCCGCTATACCCCTGCCAAGTGCTGTTTTGTATTTTTTTTCAATAAAAGGCAAAACCTGTGTGATGATCCGTTTGGAATATTGGTCTGCGTGGGGAAGGTAATCCCCAAAATCCAGTACAACCGATGGATCCAGATAAGGTAGATAATTGCTGGTGCGGTTCTGGTCACTGTGAATACCGACTATAATCAGGGGTTCGATCAAATTTTTATGAATCAATTCGTTGGCGCTGCCATCTGCATTTAACCCGTAAGGTCCGAATACGGTTTGTCCGTCATTAAAATAGAGTACTTTATAGGTTGAGTTTTTATCGTAATCCGGTGGCAAATAAACACTCAGTTTAAAATAACCGATAGAATAGTGTTCAATGGTATGAGGTTTGTTTTGACTCCAAACCCAGGACCCTGCGGTAAAGTAAAAAACGAGGGGTAGAATCCGATAAATTAATTTCATCATCGAGCCAAATAAAATTACGGAAATATAACGTTTGTACCGCCGGTTGTGAAACGGGTTATATAATGAAATAATCCATAAAAGCAGCAGGTCAAGTCCGCATCAAATCCCATCTTTGCAGGGTGAAGTATCTATTTTTGGCCGCTTTTGATGTAATCTTTTTTGCGGTTTCCGCACAAGGGGTATTGATCCACTCACACAATGATTACAGGCAGGCGATGCCCCTGACGCAGGCAATAAAACAGCGGGTCTTATGCGTGGAAGCAGATGTCTATCTGGTCGGCGATAAACTAATGGTGGCCCATGATACTGCTGACCTCGCGACGGCCCCTACCCTTGACGATTTATACCTGCAGCCCATTATAGAATTATTCCGTGGCAACAACAAAATCAGTGAAGACCCCAATTACAATCTTGCACTCATGATTGATATTAAAAAAAACGGACCGGAAGTTATAAAAGCCCTTACAGAAAAATTAAAGTTATATCCCAAGGTATTTGACCGGAAAGTCAATAATAAAGGTGTCTGGATCATCATTAGCGGGGATAGGGGCCCACAAAACGATTGGACAGGTTATCCCCATTTTATCCTATTTGATGGCAGACCAAATGAAAAGTATGATGTCAATGCCTTACGCAAGGTCGCCCTTATCAGCGATTCATATGGCAATTATTCCCAAAATCCGGACAGCACGGATACTAAAATATTAGAAATGACTTTCAAGGCGCACAGCCAGGAAAGATTGGTTCGATTATGGGGTATCCCGGATAATCCGGTATCCTGGCAACATTTGATTTCCCTGAACGTCGATATCATCAATACCGATAAGGTGGAGGAATGCAGGGGATATTTTGGAAAATGAGAATGGAAGAGGTTTCGCACAGCGATAGCGGAGACAAGGATTACACGGAGAATTTACAAGAGAGAAAGGTTTCGCACGGAGACACGGAGTACACGGAGAATTTGTCAGTTTCTATGCTCTTTGGTTTACTTCAGCCTTTTGGGCACTTCGCTCAGATCAAAAGTAGTATAACACCTCCCGCAAAGATTTCGCAGGAAGACACAGAGTTGCTGAGATTTTACAGGAGGGAATATTTTCGCACGGGGGCACGGAGTACACGGAGAATTTGTCAGTTTCTATGCTCTTTGGTTTACTTCAGCCTTTTGCGCACTTCGTTCAGATCAAAAGTAGTATAACACCTTCCCCCAAACGGGCTCCAGGCAGGGTCTTCACAGGCAAACAACTGGTCGATGAGGTGCTGCATCTCTTCCGGTTTAAGCGATTGACCGGCTTTAATCGATTGGTACCGAGCATAATGCCGGGCCAGCCCTTCCCGGTGGCTGAGTTTTTGATCCGATTCCTCCAGGTAATGACGAAGCAGGGATTCAATAAAACCCTGGACTGACTGGGATTCTTTCCAATCCACCGGTTGACCATGCACGATAAATGCATTGCGGCCAAACGCCTCGAGCTCAAATCCCAGGGCCTGCAAGTCGGGTAGAAGTTCTGTCAGAGCAGCATGATCAGAGCCCGAAAATTGAAGGGTAGTTGGAAATAAAGTCCGTTGACTGGCTGAGATTTTTTTGTTGAATTGTTTAAGGCACTGTTCGTATAAAACGCGCAGATGTGCTGCCTCCTGATCGATCAATAAAAAACCAGATGCAATAGGAGAAATGATATAAGCCTGATGGATCTGATAAGGATGTTTTGAAACCGCCTGATCTGAAGTCATTCCTTCCGCTGTAATTGCTGAAGCCCTGAATTCATCCAGATTGCTATTGATTATAATAGGTTGTTCAGGGGCAGCCGTTTTGAGCCCCTCATATATTTTTCGCCAATCCTGGGGTACACTGGATTCGGTATAATGTGGGTTGTTAATAGTCTGTCCGGAGGCAAAATGGCTTCGGGAGGTTTGCCCGGAGGTAGATATAGTATGGGCAAGTCCGCGGTCCGGTTGGTCAAAATCAAGTGCCGGTGCGGTATATTGTCCCAAAGCATGGCGGGCCGCTACGCGCAGGTATTGATAGATGATGCGTTCATCCAGAAATTTGATTTCGTGTTTGCTGGGATGTACATTGACATCAATTCGGGAGGGATCGATGTCAAGGAATAAAACATAAAAAGGGTGGTCCTCTTCACCGATAAGGGATTCATAAGCTGCGCGGATGGCATGATGAAGGTAGGAGCTTCGTATAAACCGGCGGTTGACAAACAGGTATTGTTCGCCTCGCTTTTTTTTGCAGGCTTCTACCATACCGATGAATCCTCCTATGTTGACCAGTTCTGTTTGTTCTTCAATACTGACCAGTTTATCGTTGATGTTTTTACCAAAGACACCTACGATTCGTTGTTTGAGTTGGGTGCGAGGCAATACATACAATTCATTGTCATTGTGCTGCAGGGTCATCTCGACTTCAGGATAAGCCAGCGCAATGCGTTCAAATTCATCCAGGATATTGCGTAGTTCTACCGCATCTGATTTTAAAAACTTTCGCCGGGCAGGTACATTATAAAACAAGTTGGATATAGCCAGGTTACTGCCTACCGGAGTTTGGATAGATTGTTGTTTTTCTACTACCGAAGCTGCGATCTGTAAGCGGGTGCCCAGCTCACGGTCCGTTAATCGGGTTTTGAGATCGATTTGCGCAATGGCAGCCATGGACGCCAGCGCCTCTCCTCTAAAACCCATTGTCCGGATGCGTTGCAGATCTTCTGCCAGTTTTATTTTTGAAGTAGCATGCCGTTCAAAAGCCATGCGGGCATCGGTTTCGGACATGCCGCTCCCATTGTCAATGAGTTGGATCAGGGTTTTACCCGCGTCTTTAATGAGGAGATGCAATTTAGTGGCACCTGCATCGATCGCATTTTCCATGATTTCCTTTACGACGGAGGCCGGCCGCTGAATCACTTCACCGGCAGCTATCTGATTGGCTATGGCATCAGGCAATAATTTGATGATATCGGGCATCGGGGGCAAAATTAGGGTTAAGTACGGATAATATATGCAGAACCACTTAAGAACACTTAAAGGCACTAAGTAGTAACTATTCAGGGATACGAATAAAAGAATGAAAGAAAGAATGAAGGGATAAAGGGATGAATCGGTTAATTTTATCCCGAATGTTTTCAAAATATAGGAAATATTTACTGCTCATCTCGGTGGTCATTGTTCTCACCGTGCGAACCACTTGCCCAAATAAAAATCAAAAATTCCCCACGTCACCCCTCGGCTCCATTCTATGGTCCGCCTCCTGGAGCCATGATGACCATTACATCGCCGTAGGCGGTGAAGACGGCCGACTGGTTATCTATGAAACTGAAAATTATCAACCCTTTAAAACCTATACCTGGGACAGCGCCACCATCACCAATGTCCAATGGCACCCGGACCGGTATTTGTTGGCTATGACTGGTTATTCCTATAAATCCATTCTTGAAGACAGTATAGATCGGATTATAAATATTGAAAATGGAAACATAACCAAACTTGACCACTATGGATCGAGGGGCTTGGATTGGAACAGTAACGGAACCGCTCTCGCCCTGGCCGACCTGGAAGGGGATGTACATATATATAGTAATGAAAGCATACACATCCGCAGTTTCCCCAGCGGGAACCCGCGCAGTCTCACCGGGATTAGTTGGCATCTATCGGATACGATTCTGGCTATAATTGGTGATGATATCCGGCTAATGAATATCAATGGTCAATTGATAAAACAAATACAACACAGCTCTATTTCAAAATTATTGTTGAGTGTAGACTGGCATCCTTCGGGCCGGTATTTTGCAACGGCAGGTTATGGTCATGAGGGTGAGCCCACTTTTGTCAAATTTTGGACAGTGGACGGAAAATTATTAAAAACCATCCCGGGCAGTGCGAAGGAAATCCGCAACATACAATGGAACCAAGCCGGTGAATATTTGGCTACGGCCAGTGAGGCCTTAAGGCTTGTCGATACCGCAGGTGTGATTAAACATACCTACCCTTATGGAGAAAATTTATTGTGGGGATTGGATTGGAACAGGGACCAGACTAAACTGCTTATATCGGGATTTAATAATCTGATCGAGGTAGTCGATAAGGAGGGAAAACGGATTCAGACCATTTCAAGATAAATAATTATAATTACGCTCCAGGCCATTAAAAACAACAACAATACAAAGGGTTGCCATCGCCAACTTTTTTATTTCAGAATAAAAACCAGTTCTAACGTTTATTGTATTTTTCCAAAAAAACCAAAATGCTTTCCCCAAAACAACTCATTCCGGCGAAATCTTCCTTTAATTTTTCCGGCAAACAATTGCTGATGTTGGCCGTCGCTGCCTTAGGTTACTTTGTAGATGTGTATGACCTGTTGATATTCAGCTCGGAGCGGATCGAATCCCTGCAGGCTATCGGAGTTGCCAAAGAAAACATGAAGGATGTCGGGATCATGATATTAAACTTTCAGATGGCCGGATTGATCATCGGCGGATTCCTTTTCGGCATCCTGGCGGATAAGCTTGGACGATTAAAAGTATTATTTGCGAGTATACTGCTTTATAGCCTGGCCAACATAGGCAATGCTTTTGTAACCAATGTCCCCGCCTTTGCCGTTGCGAGACTGTTTGCCGGTATTGGTTTGGCCGGAGAATTGGGGGTGGCATTGAGTTGGATCAGCGAAAGCCTGGACCGGAAACAAAGGACCATTGCCACCATGATTGTTTCGGCTATCGGGTTGCTCGGCGGCGTTGCAGCTGCCCTGGTCGCTACGAGGTTTCATTGGCAGACATCCTACATCATTGGAGGGATGATGGGCCTAGTCTTATTAGTGTTGAGGATTAGTGTCAGGGAAAGCAAGATCTTTATAAAGAACTCCTCCAAAAAAGCTATAAGAGGTGACCTGGTGGAGCTGTTTACCAACAACAAACAGTTGTATAAATATATGCTTTGCGTTTTTGCGGGAGCGCCGGCGGTAGTATTTACCAATTTGTACATCACCCTTACTCCTGAGTTTTGTCAGGCTTTTGGAATCAAGGAACAAGCATCCGTCAGTACTGCCATCATGGCTTTTCTGCTCTCCTTCGCGGTGTCCGATATCCTGTGCGGGTTTTTAAGCAAAATGATGCAACAGCGCAAAGGGCCCCTGCTGATTTACGCCGCCATTCAGTTGTTAGCCATGACTTATTTTCTTCTGATTCCGCCGGATACCCTGCAGGGATATTATTACCGATGCATTTTCCTCGGCTTTTCCGCAGGTTACTGGGGTGTTTTGATTACCAACAGCGTCGAACAATTTGGGACCAATATACGGGCAACGGTAGCTACCTCAACGCCCAACCTGATCCGGGGCATCACTATCCCGGCCACCCTAATTTTCTCCATGCTAGCCAAATCATACGGTGTGATCACCAGCGGAGCGATTATCGGGTTTTCATTGATCGGTATCAGTATAATCAGTATTTTATTGCTGAAGGATAAATTTGAAAACAATCTGAATTATACAGAAGTTTTTGAAGATTAAGAAAGTGGCATTGGATTGGAGTTATTTGGTTTAATCAAAAAGGACATGTGGACCTTCTTAAGCAGGGTGAAAACCTTGTAACTTCTTTTTATAATCACAACGGAAATTAAAAAGTGGTATGGAAAAATGAGGGTAGACTTATTTAAAATAATCGTAATAATATAATTTCGAGTGGTTTGATAAAAATGATTTCTATATCTCAGTCGCTCATTGGACGTGATTAAATTGATAAATGCAATTGGGAGAATAACCAGTTGGGCCAATGTCTCAATTATAATGGGTAATAAATTAAGTCTTCAAGCAAAAAGAGGGGTTACCTGATTCCGTTTCGTCTCGTCAAAAGTGAAGCGGCGAAGTAGTGAAGTGAGCGGGCCCCAATCACTTACTTTCCAATATCTTCTTCAAATTCCCCAGACTGATCTCCATATCTCCGCCCAGCATTTTTTCTATATTCATAAAAAGAAGCATAATATTCATCGGGTACTTCATTGCGCTGCTCATCCCCCACGTCACCCGGGTTTGTTGATCAGATAAGGATTCAAGTCTAAATGGGGTCTGCGCGATAGCTTCGAAGGGTTTAATAAATCGGATTTCTACATCCAGTTTTTCATTGGGCACAATTGCTTTAATCTCTTCCTCCCCTTTGCCTGCTTTTTTATTGCCATCCCAGGCATAGATAAAGCCTACTGTACCATCGGTACCGCTGTATTTTTTTTCCATATTGGGATCCGCCATTACCCATTTGTTGTACTGATCCTGATTTTTGAGGTGTTTGATATAATCGAATACCTGAGCCTGGGATTTATAAATGACTATGTTGCGGCTGATACTGTATTTTTTAGGGGCAAATGCGGCAACGATCAATACAAGGGCAACCAGCCCAAGGATAACCAACACGATATTTAACAAGGTTTGCATGACGGCTATTATTTTTTAGTGGATTTAAGTTCGTAATTGATCATCCATTGTACCCCGAAACGGTCCCTGCACATACCGAAATAAGCGTCCCAAAAGGTTTTATTGAGTGGCATTTCCACTTTACCACCCGATGAGAGTGCCTCAAATATCCGGTCTGTTTCAGTTTCACTTTCCGTATGGAGACAGATATGGTAGTTATTTCCAACGATCAGGGAGTGTCCCATGGATTCCAGCATATCCGTGGCCATGATCGTATGTCCCTGTCCGACCATCAAAGAGATATGGATAAATTTTTCCTGGTCTTCTTTGGACATTTTTTCACCCCCGGGCACATCTTTAAACTGCTGGTAAATGGTGAATTCACCGCCCAGCACCGATTTATAAAATGTCATCGCTTCTTCGGTGTTACCCATAAAGTGGAGGTAAGGAGTAGTATAGATCATAGGGTCATTTTAGATCGACGGAGCAAAATTATAGCCTAATTCTAAGGTTGTACGGTGTAAATACGACATTCTTTAGCAGGGGTTTGCGACAGGCTATACACTTATATTTGGCGCATGATCCATATTACTATCCTGGCCCTCAAAAATGCTGTGATGTCTACGATCACTGATTCAAGGTATGTGTTCCAGATGGTTAATCATTTCCTCCAGCAAGCAGGACAGGCCCCTTTGTTTGAGATCAAATTGGTTGGACTGACTTCAGAGGTTCAGTCGGATCAGGGGCTTTATACCCTACATCCCCAACTCCAATTGGATCAGGTAACGCATACTGATCTCATTATTATCCCCTCGATGACTGGCGATACCATGGCAGCAACCAATGTAAATAAAGAATATATCACCTGGATTGCCAGACAATATAAGAATGGAGCGGCCGTGGCTAGCCTGGGTGTGGGTATATTCCTGACGGCTTTTTCCGGGATATTAAAAGGCAAGGAATGTACGACGCATTGGTTGTATGCCCAGGAGTTGAGGTATTTTTATCCATCAGTCAAAGTGGTGGAACAAAAAATATTTACAGAACAACAGGCTCTTTATTCCTGCGGAGGAGGTATCTCTTACTGGAACCTGCTGCTCTACCTGGTAGAAAAACATGCAGGCCGAAAGATGGCGATCTACACTGCCAAATATTTTGTGCTCGACCTGGACCGCCATCACCAGTCTCCTTTTGCTGTATTCCATGGGATGAAAGATCATAAAGACGAAGCTATACTACGGGCCCAGGAATTTATCGAACAAAATTATGCAGTAAAATTGCCGGTGGATCATCTGGCGGCTCAATCCCATCTGACGCGCAGGACATTTGAAAGACGGTTTAAAAAGGCCACGTATCTCACGGTGGTGGAATACATCCAAAGGGTCAAAATTGAAGCCGCCAAAAAATATTTGGAGATCGGCCGGAAATCAGTAGCTGAGGTCATGGCGGAAATAGGGTACACAGATACCCAATCGTTCAGGACAATATTTAAACGGATCACGGATATGACCCCGATTGATTATAGAAATAAATACAATAAATACAATAAATACAATAAATACAATAAATACAATAAAGGGCAATAAATGAATTAAATAATTAAAGAATGAAACAATGAAGGGAACATACAGGTTCTTATTCCAGTGGGGACGACAAATACCGGAATGCCGACCCTACGGGTCTACCAGAATGTCGACCCTACGGGTCTACCAGAATGTCGACCCTACGGGTCTCTGGAGTTTGGCTATATGACCATATTAGCTAAAAAATAATTAAAATAATTTGCTAAAAGTTTGAATATCAGAAATATTTTTTGTTTTTTGTGTCTAG
>JAWXBI010000268.1:0-12378 GCA_034439915.1 Saprospiraceae bacterium
AAATGAACATGAGGACCGGACCTATTACCCAATTGAGCAGTAGGGATAATCCTACTATTTTGGTGTTCTTAAATACTTCTTTAAGTTTTTCATAGCTCACTTTTGTAAATGGTGGATACATCATAAGAATTAACCCGATGGTTAAAGGGAAGTTGGTAGGGCCTGAAGAAAATGAATTGATATAAGTGGAAGTGAAGGAATGAAATACCCTATTGCAACCCCCTGTTGCCATGCTTAACAAAATCCATACCGTGAGATAGCGATCTAAGAAACTGAGTTTAATTCTTGCTGGCATTGGATAAAATTTCCTGATGTATGCATTATTATATTGCAATATTACGATTTATCCTCTGAAGCTTTAGCGAAAGAGGATTATCCTCCGAAGTTTTAACGAATTTATCCTCCGAAGACTCAGCGTAGGGAGGATTATCCCAAATCTTTTGTGAATTTATCCTCCGTAGCCTCTAGCGAAGGAGGACAAAACTTAAGCCTACCAAGGCAGCGAAGGAGGGAGGAGCAGGGTAGTATCCACCTACGCTCCACCCGACTCTCTTAAACTTCGTTTAAAGTCGGGTGGAGCTACGGTGGAAAATGCGGTGAGGGAGGGATTCGAACCCTCGGTACAGGTTTAAGCCCGTACGACGGTTTAGCAAACCGTTGATTTCAGCCACTCATCCACCTCACCGGCTAATTGGCTGTTTTTATAAGAAGTGCAAATTTAGTATTTTTCATCCACCAAGCTAATATTAAAACTGTCAAAATAAACCGTGTGTAAGAGATGAGGCTGGCTTATGGAATCAATTGGTACATACTGCTTATCGCTGCTGTAATTCCAGCTGCCATTCGGGCACAAATCACCTTAGATACGATTTATCCCGCTGCCTGGGCAGGCAACTCAATCAATACCGTAATTTTCCGCAAAAACTCATTGACCAGCAACAATACCTTCCAATACACTGCCTTTTATGATGGTTCCGGATTTGTAATGGTTGGGAGACGATCTATGGAATCAAAATTATGGGACTGGAAAAAACTGAATTACCGGGGCAATATCCTCGACGCTCACAACTCGATCAGTATTCAATTGGATGGCACCGGATATCTCCACATGGCCTGGGACCATCACAATCACCCGTTAAAATATTTTAGAAGCATCGCTCCGGGTTCCCTGGAGTTTGAACCCATGCAGGTCATGGTTGGAAAGGATGAATCAGCAGTCAGTTACCCTGAATTTTACCGGTTACCGGACGGCGATTTATTGTTTTTTTATCGTAACGGCGCCTCCGGCAATGGAAATCTGGTCATTAATAGTTACAGCATCAAAACGGCATCCTGGACTAGGCTCCATCATAGTCTCCTGGATGGGGAAGGCCAAAGGAATGCCTATTGGCAGGCCGCTGTTGACAAATTGGGCAATATCCATTTATCCTGGACCTGGAGAGAGACCCCGGATGTAGCCAGTAACCATGATATCTGCTATGCTTTATCAAAAGATAAAGGAAAATCGTGGCAAACTTCTCAGGGGTCTGTTTATACCTTGCCAATAAATGCAAAAAATGCAGAATATATCATGCGCATTCCTCAAAATAGCAAACTGATTAACCAAACCTCCATAACTTGCGATCAGTCCGGACGGCCATATATAGCTACCTATTGGAAAAATCCTGAAGATCGGGCTCCTCAATATCGGATCGTTTATTTTGATGGTCGGAATTGGTTAACTAAGTCATTGAATTTCAGTAATTTGAATTTTTCCTTAAGTGGAATGGGTACCCGAAGTATCCCTATTTCAAGACCCCAGGTATTGGTTTGGACAAAACAGAAAGAAACCTATCTTGGGCTGATATTCCGGGATGAGGAAAGGGGCAACAAAGCATCGCTGGCTTTTAATACGATCAACAGCAAAAATCCCTGGTCGATCCTGGACCTGGATGCCCAGGCCCTTGACCGCTGGGAACCCACACTGGACCATGATCTATGGGCTAACCGTCAGATACTTCAATTATTCATACTGCCAGTTACCCAGATAGACGGTGAAAAGGTAGAAAACAGGTTGGAAAAGCCCGTCAGCATCCTGGAATGGAAACCTTTGCAATAATCACCCTTTTTGAGGGAGTAGATTAACAAAACTCCTAGGTTATTTTGTGGCCTATTTCATTTTATCCATGTACAAATCATTAACCCTTCTGATTTTCCTTTTTTCGCAACTAATGGCCGTTGCTAACCCCCCTGGCAAATGGATAACCGCAGAGTCCGGTAAATATAAATACCAATTTGTCGAACAGGATCTTTTAAAAACCAGATTCTATACACTGGGTAATGGATTAAAGGTCATTTTATCGGTCAATAAAAAAGGACCCAGAATACAAGGCGATGTTAAAAAATTAACCATGGTCGAATTATTTGGATATTGACCTCAGCCTGTCCAATTTTTACCGAAATTTGTATAAAATTTATTCTAATATATATGAAAATATCATTTCTTCAATCAAAGAGTCTGCTCTTGCTCTTTTTTGTTTCCTTTGCCGGGATGGCGGTATCACAATCCACCTCCAATCATGGCAATAAGTTTGAACAACTGGGAGGGATTTTAGCTACACCTAATGAGTATCGCACCGCCAGTGGGGCCCCCGGTACCAAATATTGGCAGCAAAGGGTCGACTACGACATCAAATGTGAACTGGATGAAGACAATCAAAAATTGACGGGTTCAGAAACCATAACTTATTTTAATAATTCTCCGGACGCGCTAAACTATCTCTGGTTGCAATTGGATGAAAACCAGCACAGTACAGTAAATAATGCGAATTATCAGAATACGAATGCCCTGCCTCCGGTATTGACCGATAAACAAATCGACCGCGTGGATGAAAGCAGAGGGGACAACGGTTATGGGTTTAAAATCAGCAAAATGGTGGATGCCCTGGGTAAACCGTTAAAGTATACCCTGAATAAGACGATGATGAGAGTTGATCTTCCGGTACCTATAAAACCGAATTCGACCTTTGTATTCAAAATCGACTGGAGTTATAAAATGGTGGACCGTATGGATTTCAACCGTTTTAATAGTGCAAGAGGCGGTTATGAGTATTTCAAGGAAGACGGCAATCATATCTTTACGGTAGCTCAATGGTATCCCCGACTATGCAAATACGGTGATGAGATCGGATGGCAAAACCATCAGTTTACCGGTACCGGAGAGTTTACCCTTTCTTTTGGGAATTTTAAAGTTCAGATGACCGTGCCTTCAGACCATGTCGTAGGCTCTACCGGGGAATGTCTCAATTACATGACCAATCTGAATGCCACCCAGAAAGCCCGGTGGACCGCAGCTCAGACGGCTAAAGAACCAGTCCAGATTGTGAATCTGACAGAAGCCTTAGCGGCACAAAAATCAAAGAGCAAAACAAAAAAGACCTGGATTTTCAAAGCAGATAATGTCCGGGATTTCGCCTGGACTTCGTCGAGAAGATTTGTATGGGATGCTCTTCCGATCACCGTTAAGAATAAAAAAATAATGTGTATGAGTTTTTATGCCAAAGAGGCATATCCCATATACAGCCGCTATTCCACCAAAGCAGTGGCACATACCATCAAGACCTATTCTGATTTTACTATTCCTTATCCTTATCCGGTAGCCCAGAGTGTGGAGGCAGCAAACGGTATGGAATATCCCATGATCTGTTTCAATCCGGGTCGTGCCCAACCCGACGGATCTTACAATGAAGGAAATAAGAACGCTGCTATCCTGGTCATCATCCATGAAGTAGGACATAATTTTTTTCCGATGATTATCAACAGTGACGAAAGGCAATGGACCTGGATGGATGAAGGACTCAATTCGTATATGCAATATATTACCCAGGAACTTTGGGACAACAAGTTTCCTTCTGACGGTGGTACTCCTCTGGGGATAGTAGACTATATGAGATCGCCTAAAGACAAGCTGGAACCCATCATGACCAATTCAGAAAATATAATTGGATTTGGCCCCAATGCGTATGATAAAGTAGCTACAGGGCTTAATATGCTGCGGGAAACTATCATGGGCAGGGAGTTATTTGACCAGGCGTTTAAAGAATATGCCCGGCGATGGGCATTTAAACATCCCACCCCGGCTGATTTTTTCAGGACGATGGAAGATGCAAGTGGTGAAGACCTTGACTGGTTTTGGAGAGGATGGTTTTACAGCATTGATGCAACAGACATTTCTTTGGATACGGTGAAATATTCCAGGCCTGATGTTCATGCAGTACCCGCACGGTTAAACGATACCGTAGAAATGCGCAAATTGTCCAAACCTATTGTCAATGAATACGAAGACTTGTCCAAAATCAGGAACCGACAAGATACCAGCATAAAATTTGTAACTGATCGCGATACGAGTTTGAGGGATTTTTATTGGAAATATGACCGGGAGATTGAACAATTCGATACTGCATCCTATCCTGTCAACGTGGTTTCTTTTCAGGACACGCTCGATGAATCTGGTAAAAAATTGTATTCAAACCGACATCTGTACGAACTGACCTTCAGCAATAAGGGTGGACTGGTCATGCCCATCATCCTGGAATGGAAATTTAAAGACGGGACTTCAGAAGTGCAGCGTATACCGGCACAAATCTGGCGTAAAAATGAAAACAAAATCACCAAAGTATTTTTAAAAGATAAAGAAGTAGCCAGCATAAAACTGGATCCTTACCGCGAAACTGCGGATATCGACGAAAGCAACAACAGTTATGGGGACACCAAACCTATTCCTGAACCCAGCCGATTTAAAGTATTCAAACAAAAACAGTTTACTCCTCCTCCCGATATCAATCCGATGCAAAAAGCAATGGAAAAAGAGAAAGCAAAAACCTAATGTTTTCCTAAAATCAAAAAACAAAGCCTCAGGAGTTGAATTCCAATTCCTGAGGCTTTAATTTTACAATCCAGTTTACCCTCACATTACTCATCATAGTTTAAATCCATATTCATGTATAAAATAATTTTTGTTTTAGGTATTTGCCTCCTGGCAAAAAACAGTATTAGCGCACAAACCGATATTGAAACCATGAAAGAAATTCAAACCGTTTGTACCTATTACCTCGATGGAGGGACCCTGGGTGATAGTGCCCTGTTTTCCAAAGCATTTGTACCAGACGGCCAGATGAGGTATATGCGCAATGATACCTTGTTCAATGTATCCCTCCAGGATTTTATGGCCAGGGCTAGAAATAGTGGAGTAACACAAAACCGGAAAACTAAAATAGAGCATATCCAGGTCTATGGAAATGCTGCTACAGCGAAACTAACCATTGAGTATCCTACCTTTTATTTTCACGATATCATGAGCCTGCTCAAAACAGCAGGTGGCTGGAAAATTGTCAGCAAGATTTTTTACCGGGAAGAAAAAGCGCAAGCGCCTAAATAATCAAGAGGCATGAATTAACAGTCAGAAGGCATCGTTAACAGTCAATAATTAGCGGTCAATAATTACACCCCCTACATATTCAGAACTTAAAACCTTGTCTAATAACTTAAACAGCAGGCCCTAATTAGCGGTCTATAATTACACCAACCACTTCCTGAACGCTATATAGCTATCGGGACATCAATCACTCTTTCCTAATAGTCCGCACCCCAAATATCCTTCCTGCTGTTTTCTCCTGATTGGCATTGATCCTTATCTGAATACTAGATTTTGATTGGATCAAATCAATAGGGATATTGTAATAAACATCATAAAATTTACCGGTTTTACCACCAGGCCAATGGACTGTAGTTATAACGTTACCTTCGATCACCAGGTCCCAGATCCGGTTTTTATCATCGCCCAGGTAAGTAAGCACGAGTTGATTAGCACTGGAAGGATCGACTTTCATCTGAAATTCAAAGAAATGGTCAGCCCTGGCTTCTCTTCCCGGCCTTCCCAGCGCTGCATCGACATAGGATCTTTCGGTGTGAGTCAATACGTGTGCTTTTTCATCTTCTTTAATTCCGGGTATGAAATAATCCACGCTGTGTGCTTCCAGGGATTTTAGCCTCTCTACTTCAGCATCATGGTCCTTGACCAATTGATCCCATTGGGTCTGGGTGTAAAAATCAAAGTATACACTGTAATATTCATCATAGACCTGATAAAAGGGTTTAAAATGTATATCCCGGGGTTTGCCTACTCCATTCATTTTAAACTCCAGTGAACCAGGCTCCCTGACCATCCAGGAAGTTACATTGCGTTCCGGGGTCAATAATACCGGGACATCCAGCTCACCGGGTTTGTCTTCACCCAATTGGCCTGCAAGTACCAGGGGCCCGTACTTTAAGGCTATCCGGTCGGGATTATCGGGCATAGCCTCTGAATAGATTTGTTGAGTGACAATAATGTCGATGCGATCATTTTTTTTCCAGTGGTGATCCAGCAGGAGGTAGCCATGGTCTGCTATGGCTTTGGAATAAGGCTGGTCATTGATCTCGATCAACAGGGATTTGGACCAAAAGGGTTGTCTTATGGCTATCCGACTGTGCTTTATAGGATTGCTTTTTAAAGTTAAATTAATTTCATTGCTGGCTGGAAATCGGGTAGTTTGTTCCAATTCAAGTTTATTGGATTTCCAGTTTAATGTGGCGGGAATAAAAAGGTTGACAAATACCGTTTGTTTGCCATCATGGCTAAAGATCTGCTCCTGGTATTTGGAGTGGTTTTCCATACCACTGCCGACGCAACAAGTAAAGGTATTAAAGGTATCACTGAATGTTTTTTGAGTACCCATTCTTAAGGGCACGAAATAACACATCATCCCATTTTCAGGGTGCTGCGAGGCCAGGATATGATTGTATAACGCCCGCTCATAATAATCCATATAACGGGCTTCCGGTGACCATGCAAAAAGATGCCGGGTAAGTTTGAGCATATTATAGGTATTACAGGTTTCGCAGGTATTATCACTTAACCGGTCATTTAACTGATCCTGTTCACCACAATATTCATAATTGCTGTTTCCGCCGATCACGTAGGAATGGTGATCGACCATAGATTGCCAGAAAAAAGACGCTATTTTTTGATCCCGAATCTGTCCGGTCAATTCATATTGTCTGGCGCTGCCAATAGCTTTGGGTACATTGGTGTTCGAGTGTTTACCCGGCATGGGGTCGATCCCATTAGCCAGTTTACCCATTACAACCTCATCTTTAAATTTATAGGAAAGATCGAGGTATTTTTTATTGCCGGTTAATGAGTAGACATTGGCCAGTACTTCATTCATGCCACCGTATTCACAGTTGAGCATGACCAGTCTCGTCGAATCGGGCAAGTGGTCAATGGTTTGATACACCCAGTCCGCCATTCTGGAAACCAGATACAAAGCCCGCCGGTTAGCAGTATAATAATAGACATCACACAGACCGGACATGATTTTGTGTACAGTATACCAAGGGCTCCATCCTCCGTTGAGGTCAAACGAGGAGGCCTTGATCCGCCCGGAAGCTACTTTTTTAAATATAGAATCTTCACCGGGAATAGCACCCAGATAACCCGTTTTTCTGGCATCTTGTATAATGGTCAATTGGTCAATGGTGTAATCGATATTGTGCTTAAGCAGCGGATCTCTGGTGGAGGCATACATCATGGCGGCAGCTGAAAGGTAATGGCCCAACGTATGACCGGACAGCCCCTCGCTTTCCCAACCACCATAGATGGAATCCTTTGGGGTCAAGCCGGCATGTTTATAAAAACGGTACAACAAGCGGTCCGGACGGAGCAGTCTCAGGTAAGCACTGTCCAATGATCTGGCTTTATAAAAAGGGCTTCCGGGTAAAAGTTTTACTTCGTGGATAGGGAAGGCGTAGGCCCGGATGGGTATGGTGTGACTGGCTTTTATTTTATTGTTGTTCCATTCCGGGACTATCGATTGTGCTTTTAAACAAAGGATAGATACAACAACATGAAAACTTAATAATAAACATGATTTACGGAGACTCAGCATATAAACGAGGATACCAGATGCAAGTTAATAAAACGCTCAACCCTCAACGCATCCACACCTACACCGCCAGACTCATCTTGATCTTTTTCTCCAGTTCAGACACCGTATTTCTGAAATTATCATCGGTATCCAGCAGGTCTTTTATAGTTTTGACGGAATAAATCACCGTGCTGTGATCTCTTCCCCCAAAGGTCCCGCCAATCTTGGCCAGGGAATTATTGGTGAGATTTTTTGCCAGGTACATAGACAGTTGACGGGCTATGACCACACTGCGTTTCCGGGTTTTACCCTGGAGGTTTTCTTCTTTGAGGTTAAAATGCGCAGCTACCAGCTTTTGGATCTGATCCAGGGTGATTTCTTTCGAATAATTTTTGACAAATTTTTCAATCACTTCTTTGGCTAAAAACAAATCAATCTGACGTTGATTCAGCGAAGCTTGTGCAGCCAGGGATATCAATACACCCTCCAGTTCCCTGACACTTTCTTTAATATTGTGACAAATCAATTCCTGCACGGGGTAGGGGATCTGGATTTCTTCCAGTTGAGATTTAGCATCCAGAATAGCCATGCGGGTTTCAAAATCCGGTGCCTGAAGATCTGCACTGAGGCCCCACTTAAATCGAGATACCAATCGTTCTTCAATGTCCTGAAGGTCTTTTGGCGGGCGGTCGGCACTGATGATGATTTGTTTACCGATCTGGTGCATCTGATTAAAAATATGAAAAAAGATTTCCTGCGTTTTTGCGCGATTGGCTAAAAACTGGATATCATCTATGATCAAGACGTCGAGGTTATTGAAAAACACCATAAAATCATCGATGGCATTATTTTTAATCGATTGGATAACTTGCTGGGTAAACTTATCGGAACTCAGGTAAAGGACTGACTTTCCCGGGTTAATGGCCAGGATTTCATTTCCTATGGCCTGAATCAAATGGGTCTTACCCAAACCAACAGAACCATAAACAAACAATGGATTAAAGGCAGTACCCCCTGGTTTTTTGGCAATGGCAATGCCTGCCGCTCTGGCCAGTTTGTTACAATCTCCTTCTACATAATTGCTTATCCGGTAATCCGGGTGCAGGTTGGAGTCCACTTTCACTTTTCGTATTCCCGGGATGACAAAAGGATTGACGATATGGCTGGTGTCTACGGATTTAGGAAAAGAAGCTTCACCGGCAGAACTCCGGGTCTGATTCTCCATCGGTATAAAATATTCCAGCCGGCCTTGTTTGCCGATCTCATGGCGAATGGATTTACGTAATATCCCAAGATAATGTTCTTCGATCCACTCATAAAAAAATTTATTGGGAACCTGGATGGTGAGTACATCATCTTCCAGTTTGATAGCCTTTACCGGTTCAAACCAGGTTTTGAAACTTTGCTCCGGAATCGCATCGCGAATAGCTTTCAGGCAATTGTCCCAGACGAGTTGATGCATAAGGAGCATAAAAGATACTATAATTGAGATAGATTAAAGAAAATTAAGGTGGTTTTTGACCGGAATGTGCAGAATCAATTAATGATTTATTTCCCTTTCCATTCCGTTCAACTACTCACAAACCTTTAAAAACCAGGATGACAAATGTCAAAAAAAATCAGGACAATAAACTCAAATACTCTGGTCCTCTAAACATATTTTCTTCAACCATTCGTAATCCATTCATTATTACAAGTCTGGCAACGGTGCCTGGAACGGTTGCGTTCAAACTCAATGTCCAATCTGCCCAGCATTACTCCTCCCCAGCCGACTTGATTGATCACCAGGGGTTTGCCTTCTTTGTTTTTAGTGATCACGGCTTTGTCCAGAAAGGTATGGGTATGGCCTCCAATGATAAGGTCTACGTGATGAAGTAGAGGAGCAATGCGGACATCCGATATTTTTTCATGTTTATACTCATATCCCAGATGGGACAAACAGATGATGTAATCGCAGTTAAATTTTTTCTTTAATAAGGCCGCTGTGGTATTGCCCCGGGTTATCGGATCGAGGTATTTTGTATTGCCGATCAGGTTGTCAGGGACAAGCCCTTTTATTTCGATACCCAAACCAAAGATCCCGATTTTTAAACCATCAATGTTTTTTACCAGATAGTTGCTCACACCATCCTGCATAGGCGTGTCCGTGAAGTCATAGTTGGAGTTTATCAATGGAAAACGGGCATGGGTAAGTTGTTTTTTAAGCAGATCCAGACCACCGTCAAAATCATGGTTGCCTATCGTCGATGCGTCATAACCCAATGCCGTCATTGCTTTGATTTCAATCTCTCCATGGTAGAGGTTAAAATAAGGGGTACCTTGAAATATATCACCCGCGTCAAGTAATAAAACATTTTTCTCCGCCTGTCGGATGGCCTTTATTTTAGCTGACCGGACTGCAACCCCTCCGAGCCCCTGCAGGTTACTGCCATCCATTGGAAAGGGGTCTATCCGACTATGCACATCGTTGGTATGCAAGATGGTCAATTTTATTTTTTCTTCGGCCTCCAGACCCCGAAAAGGAATTCCCTGACCGAGTAACCATCCAGAACCCAGGCCGGAATGAATCAAAAAATCACGTCTTTTCATACCTTAATTTTTTAGAGTTACCCGCTGATCCAATGCGCTTTTTACCATTCCTTTATCCTTTGACTCTTTGATCAATAAGTCCCTGACTAATACGTTTTTATCAAGCCTTGGCTTATCTTTTAAATAGACCAGATTGTCTCCTCCGTTTGCTATATAATCAGTCATGGCCACATAATAGCTGCCCGTAAGATCGAGGGCTTTGCCGTGAATAGTTATCCGGACGGGTTTGCCTGCTTCAATGACATAACGGGCCGAAGCTGAGACGGGAGATCCACCGCCAGCAGCCATATAATCAAAAAACTGTTGCATCTCGCTCCCGCTTAGTTTTACAATAACCAGCGTATTATCAAAGGGCATGATTTCGTAAATTTTAATTAGCGTCACCGGACCTTTGCCCAGAATATTGATTCGGATCCCACCATAGTTTTGATAAGCAAAAGCTATAGGCTCAGTATATACCTTTATGGCCTGGTTGTACAAGGCATCGGCAACCCAATTGGTCAGGGTCGATTCCGGTCTTGCTTTCGTAAGGTTTTCAGGACAGGAAGCCAGTACTTCATTCATTTTGGCGTCCAGCGCGGATTTGTAAGGGTAGATCAATTGGGTAACCAGGCTGTCCGGTGGTGCAGGCGTCAGTCGCATGGAGGAGGCACTTACTTTGGCCAGGTGATCATAGGTTTTGCACGACCCAATCACGAGGGCAAGAAGGATCGGAATAAGGATGATTTTAAATCTTGACATATTGATGGGCTTCTTTGCGAATGGCTTTAAGGGCTTGGTTTATTGGGCTTTGCTGTTTTTGTTCCAGAAGTTTTTGAGTTAAAGTCCTCCCTTCACTTTCCGGAGGTAATTCGGTTGTTGTTTGAATAATCTCAAATATAACTTCATCCTTGGTCAGACAGATAATATTCCACAAGTTCTCTGAAATATAGATCTGCTGGGTGACGTTGTGTTCAAATTCCTGATGTACGGCAACGATCATAGCCTGGCTCAACTCCCGGGCAGTGAGGTTGGGCGATTGGAATCGGATGGCAAGCTTATCTGGTTGGATTCGTTCACATAACAATATCAAACGCTCATAGGCATTGATGACCACTTTATGATTATCGTTAAACTCTTCGTTATTGGCAGAAGGGAAAAAGTGTTGTGCATTTTTTTTAAACCAGCGAAAGGCCAAATAAAACGTAATGGCAATCAATGAAATGGCCAGGGCAATGACAAGAAAGATAATTGGATTAAACACAGGTCGGTATTGAAAAAGCGAAGCCAAAATTAATCATTCCTGCCCAGGGCCGGGTAGTTAACCTTAATCTGTGCTTAATGGCCTCATAAATTTTCCAAGTCCAGTGAACTATGGCGGTGGACTTGATGTTTAAAAAACACTACTTTTGTGCAATTAAAATCTTAATCAACATGTCCGAAACCATTACAGAAACCTCCCCGCTTTCCCTGACCGAAAGTGCTGTCAGACAGCTCAAAAGAATAAAGGATGAACAACATATTTCCACAGAGCACGGGCTTAGGGTAGGAGTTAAAGGTGGTGGTTGTTCCGGTTTTTCTTATATTCTTGGATTTGATCAGCCAAAAGAAGATGATATCCGTTTTGATGCGGACGGGATCGAAGTAATGATGAATAAAGCACATGCGCTCTATCTCCTGGGAATACAAATCGATTGGGTTGAGGGTCTTGAAAACCGCGGATTTACTTTTAACAATCCCAATGCCAAAACAACCTGCGGTTGCGGCACTTCATTTTCCGCGTAATGGGGACTAGATGGAGTGGTTTAAGAAAGTTTATAAAGAATATTTTCTTTTGAGTCTTATATTTAATATTCATTTTTAT
>JAWXBI010000269.1:0-33813 GCA_034439915.1 Saprospiraceae bacterium
GCTAATGATTTCTTTTATTTTGTTTTGAAAATATTAAAATTGTGACCTTTACCCTGGATTAAGACGCAATATATAGAACAATGGTTAGAAATTTTATCCCAACTTTATTCACGCTTTTCAATCTGTTGATGGGCTGTATGTCCCTGTATTATGTGTTCACCCAACAGTATATCATCGTGTTTTGGCTGATCCTGTTTGCTGCTCTGGCAGATGTCCTGGACGGTCTTGTTGCGCGTCTCCTCAAGGTCAGTGGGGAGCTGGGCAAACAGTTGGATTCGCTGGCCGATGTGGTTTCTTTCGGGGTGGTGCCGGGTGCGATCTTTTTTCAATTGATCCGGTACGCCTATGAGGCCAACCACACCCTTCAATCCGGCAATTTTGGGACGGGACTGGCATTCGGTGGATTTATCTTTACCCTTGGTGCTGCTTTAAGACTCGCTAAGTTTAACCTGGATAGTAACCAAAGCACGGATTTTGTAGGATTGGCCACACCGGGTGCATCCTTGTCCGTTATTGGCCTGATGTTGGTCCATCACAAAGGATCGGGGTTTATGACGGCGATTGTTTCGAATGAATATATGCTCCTGGGTTTCGCCATGATTTTGTTTTCTTTAATGCTCTCACCGATCAGAATGTTCAGTCTGAAATCAATTGCCCATGGAGGTTGGAAAAAAAATATAATCCCGCTGATATTCATAGTTATGGCATTGGTTTTAACAATCTGGTTAAGGGGCCCGGCCATCGCTTTACTTCCATTGCTTTATGTACTTTTGTCCCTTTATTTATACAGAAAAACATGAAGTATATTGCGCAAATAAGAGTCATGCCACACAAGGTGTTACTGGATCCCCAGGGAAAAGCGGTTGGAAATAATCTCAAGCGCATAGGCCTGGCTGCCTGCACTGGTGTAAGGGTAGGGAAAAACATTCAGATGGATGTGGAAGCAGAAGACGAAAATGCAGCCAACCACCTGGTCCAGACTGCCTGTGAAAAGTTATTGACCAATCCAATTATGGAATATTTTGAATATTCATTGTTACCTCAGCACTAATGTTATATCTCGTACCGACGCCTATTGGTCATTTGGAAGATATGACCTACCGGGCGGTCGCCATCTTAAAGGAGGTTGATTATATCCTGTCAGAAGATACCCGGACTACTCAATTTCTTCTCCATCATTACCAGATTTCCAAAGAAGTAAGGTCTTTTCACGATCACAATGAACATGGCAAACTGCCATCGGTACTCACGGACTTACAGCAGGGCAGGACTATCGCCCTGGTGAGTGAAGCAGGGATGCCCGGTATATCTGATCCCGGGTTTTTATTGGTAAGGGCCTGCAGGCAGGCTAACCTGGCCATGACGGTATTACCCGGCCCCTGTGCCCTAATCAATGCGCTGGTGTCCTCCGGTATCCCGACCGAACCATTTCATTTTGAAGGTTTTTTGCCACATAAAAAGGGACGCCAAACCCGGCTAAAATATTTAGGCGGACTCGCCGCTACTTTTATTTTATATGAATCTCCACACCGTTTTTTAAAGTGTTTGGACGAACTGATAACGATCTGTGGACCCGACCGGCACAGTGCGGTTTGCAGAGAACTGACCAAAAAATTCGAGGAAGTCCGGCCGGGAACTCTACTGGATCAAAAAAATTATTATGAAAAGGAAGGCATTGTAAAAGGCGAGTTTGTGCTCGTAGTAAGTGGTAACCCGCTGGCTGCTTAGTTATTAATCAAACCAGATTCCCGCCTTATTCACTCAGCATATTCTTATCAATTAACACAGTCAGGGCAGCAAATAAAGGTAACTTTGACGATTATTTGCCGAGCTATATGAGAAGGATAATTATTTTAGGTTTAGCGCTGACCGGTTGCCTGATGATTTCATGTAAAAAGGACAACCCGGATTATCTGGTGGCTGTCAGCAACCCTTCTTTCTATCATGGTGTGATGAATGAGATCACTAATATTATGGTATACGATATTTTTTCCCCTCCGGTTGCCAGCCGGATTTATAGCCGGTGTGCCCTCGCGGGCTACGAAGCTATGGCCGCCGGGGATTCTAGTTACCAAAGCCTGAGTGGACAAATAAAGAACCTGCCCCCCATGCCCAAACCCATCCCTGGAGAGGAATATGCCTACCCTATAGCCAGCGTGAAAGCGACCTTGAACATGGGCAGGACCTTGTTGTTTTCCGAAGATAAAATGAATGCCTACGAACAAGAGTTGATCTTGAATTATAGAAAAATTGGCGTGCCGGAAGATGTACTCATGAGGTCTTTGGCATTTGGTGATAGCGTCAGTTCAGCTATAATCAAATGGACCAGCAGTGATAATTACAAACAATCCCGCACTTTTCCGAAATTTTCCGTCACGCATGAAACAGCCAGGTGGAAACCTACTCCACCAGCCTATATGGATGCCGTGGAACCCCATTGGAACAAACAGCGTCTTTTGTTTTTGGACAGCGCTACGCAGTTTAAACCCAATCCACCCACCCCGTATTCGGAAGACGAGCGCAGTGCGTTTTATGCTGAAGCAAAAGCGGTCATGGAGGTTTGTAATTCGATGGATAGCAATTTTCAAAAGATTGCAGCCTTCTGGGATTGTAATCCATTTGTAGTTCATCAGCAGGGCCATGTGATGTTTGCCACGAAAAAAATTTCACCCGGTGGTCATTGGATGGGCATTACCCGGACCCTTTGTATTCAGCTCAACAAATCTTTTTCTGAGACGGTGGAAGCCTATACCCTGGTAGCGATAGGATTGCATGATGGTTTTATCATATGCTGGGATGAAAAGTTCAAGAGCAATCTGGTGCGTCCGGAAACTTATATCAATGAACATATTGACCCCGAATGGATCCCCTTGTTGCAAACGCCTCCTTTTCCCGAATTTCCGAGCGGACATAGCGTTGTTTCCAGTGCATCGGCGGAAATCCTGACCGGGTTGTTTGGTGATAATATTGCATTTACCGATAGTGTAGAAGTTGAGTTCGGACTATATCCTCGTTCTTTCGGAAGCGTGAAGCAAGCCGCTGAGGAAGCTTGTATCAGCCGGTTTTATGGAGGGATCCACTATATGCCTGCTATCAGACTGGGGGCTGATCAGGGAAAGAGTTTAGGCCAGTACCTGGTTCAAAAACTAAAGACAAGAAGTAATAAATAAAAAAAGCAGGTAATAATATAAATTTTTACTTGCAGCTATGATATCCGGTCTAAACCGGTAAACAAAGGTTACTCCTTACCAGTATAAAAACTTCTGTTCAGCCGGAAACCCAGTGCGAATTTACCGTCTTTGAGGAAGTTCGGATTCCTGGACAACTGGGTTATACCGCTGGCGTCGGTGGTATTGCCGATATAAAATTGAAAAACGTGACCACCGGTATTAAATTCCATACCAAAAGCGAGGAGATCGGGACTATAGTTGGCTATGGCTCCGCTATTGTCTAAGACGTTTTCATACATGTTTAGTTGCCGGTTGTATTCGAGGGTCAAAGCAGTGTTTTGCTTCCATTGATATTTGCTCCCCATACCGATGGAGAAAATATTATTGCTATTGTTTTTCCCATAGGGTATAATGTTGTAATGAACCAGGGTAGGCATGAGTTGTATCGAAAGCTTAGGGCTGAGTTTCCTGGCAATAAGCAGTTGGTGCAGGTATGAAAATTTATTCCATGGGGTATAATTTGGATTTTCGTCGTTGGATGGATCTTCCTGGACATTGACATTAGTCAGGGACAACCAGGCCAGGGTAACCGGTATATTTTTTGCCCGGGATTGGTGTCTCAATAATTTCAATTTTATCCAACCCTCAAAACCGAGGTCTCCGGCAAGGGCAATCCCCAGGTTGGTATGGTCAAATAGGGAATAGTCCAGGGATACATTAGTATGGGCTACCCCGGAGTTGAATCCAAGTACCTGGGCGAGGTTTTGGCCGGCATTGATGTCCTTATTCCAGATGATACCAAAGTGATGGGCAACCAGAAATTGGAGGTTTTGTTTACCCACCATTTCAACACTTTGCATATTGATGATGTTGGTAGCCTGAAAGGTATTCTTAGTATATTTCGGTTTTACCGTTTCTTTGGCGGTTGGAGCAGCTTCTTCCTGGGAATAGATGGGAATTATCGCGAGACAAATCAACAAAGTCTGGTAGATTATTTTTTTCATAAGGCTATTATTAAAAGTTATGGTCACATGAATACTCATTTTCGATCAACGCGGTTGACCTGCCGCAATCCAGGTTTTAAATGTTTCAATAGTGCATGAAGTCATGCCGAGAACCCCACCCGGATGACCGCTTCTTCCTCCACTGATTGCCATTGCTGTTAAGGTGTTTTTGCCGGCTACCATTTTAGTGTAATCCAGTACTGGTCCGCGGCCACCGTGACACCCGGCAGATTTACAAGTGGAATTATAGATTGGAAGTATATTATTGGTAAAATTTATTATACCGGTCACATCGCAGACGGCGCTGCCACCATCATAGGGAGGACCTTGTTCAATCCAATTGATGATGATGTTTCGCTGATTGGAAGTTAGTTGGACTGTTCCTCCTCCCGGATGACCAATGCTGCCCTGGGCCCATTGTCTCATGGTATCCGCGCGGGCAATGATGGTACCGTAATCCACAATTCTGTTGATCCGGATAATGGTAGTCCCGTCCTTAACGGTATCAAAGCGGGTAAAGGGAACTGCATTGTTATTGGCACTGTTGGCCTGGGCATTATTGTGGCATCCGCAACCAGCCTTAGGCGGCGCCATTGTTTGAGAGTTGAAAAGGAACTTAATCAATTGTTTTTCAGCACAATATTAAACCCAGAATTCAGATACAAGCAACTTGTAGAGTTTGCCATCTAACTTTACGCATTGCTCCTGGTACAGCTCTTGCAAAGTATCCACCCCGTACAGTACCTATAAAATTTTTCTTTAGCCATTGAGACCTGTAAATAGGCAGTTCTGAATATTGGTTTACAAACTTCAGTTAGAAAATAAAGCCTTCGATCCCGTAGGGATTTACTATAGGTAAAAACACGCAAGGGTAAATACGGCGTGCTGTAGGTACGCCCTGTCATACATACTAAAGCCTGTACATAGGCAGTTCAGAATATTGGTTTACAACCTTCGGCTATAAAATGTAATAAATCCCTCTATCCCGTAGGGATTTACTATAGGTAAAAACATGTAAGGGTAAATACGGCGTGCCAGGCTTGCCGTAGGTACGCCCTGTCATACATAAGGTTTTTTTGTAAAGTTTATTGAAGTACCCTATCCGATCAAAATGTCTGTATTGAAAATCAATTTATGACTACATGATTTGCTGGATGCTGTACCGACGGCAAACCTGGCACAGGATAGCAGGGTATTTTTTTAACAAAATGAGGTGCCTACAGCTCGGAACCAATGTTAACCGGGAGTTGCCCATTTTTTTAATGTGCCTGTGGAATGTTTCAAAATCAATAGAACAAATGCAAATAAATAGTAGTGAATCATTCCCTCATCTAGAAACCAATACGACTAGTGCTAGGTTAAGTTTAATTTGTCCAATTTCCCACTGCGACAGCGATAGCGCTGCGAGCAAAACGAGCGAGAAGACCACAGGGAAGCAACGAAAAATCGGATTGGAGTTGCACGACACCATGTTAATTCGCAGCTTCGCTGCACGCCGCGTTGCGCTGTCCGTTGCGCTATAGCTGTCGTCGCTCGCGTGCTCACCGCTTGCTTCTCTCGCTGTGAGATAATTTGTCTGTCATAACAAGCTTAACTTGACACTAGTTAGATGGAATTGAGCAATAGCGCTTGCACGGACTTTCTATTACCAGCCGGAATGCCCCAAATACTGGCACATCCGTCCGGAATAATCAACTATTTAACTACAGATGGTTAAGCAGATTCAGAGTACTTACTTTTTTGCCAGGGTCCTCATGAAGTTGACTAATTGCCAAATCTCATCTACTTCAGGGATTTTCTTTTTGAACGAAGGCATTTCATCCCGGCCTTCCAGGGTTTTGTAAAAAAGTGCACCGTCGGTTTGTTTTTGAGACTCGGCGGTAGATAAATCGCCCACTTCTGATTTAAGGGTAGTTGCTTTTGTGCCATCGCCTTTACCCACTTTTCCATGGCAGGATTGACAATGTTTACCCCATAACGTTTTTCCAGCTTGAAGTGATTCTGCATCTGACTTTACCGGGTTGGCCATTTTTTCATATTTATCAGGGACTATCCAAGGCTTGGGTTGTATAGGGCGAAACGAAATCAGCAGCGCGCTGATCAGGACAATACCCCATAGTATAATTTTTTTTGATCTCATTGTTTTCTAAGTTTTATAAATTTATAAATAATGACAAAATAATGTCCCCAAACCACCGACATCAATACTATAAACACAGTCAGCATCCAGATCGGGGGTGCGTGACTCCATAATGCCCTGGAAATTTTATCATCCGTCAAATTCAACGGAACACCCCAGGGTTGGGTAATTGTAGAAGATACCGTACCAAATTCTTCCAGGTCTTCAGCCTGAGCAATCAGGATAATATTGCCAAATCTGTCACCTGGAATATCCCGAGGACACTCAAAGGAAATCTCCCCGCTTTCATCAGTTGTTCCTTCCCCGAGCTTCAGGTTGGCGAAATATCTTTTTACATAGAATACTACATCGGTTGCTGCGAGTGGTAAAATTTCATCACCAGATGCAAACAATTTTAGTTTTATCGTATATATACTATCAATCTCCTCCGCTGAAATCTTTATTTCTGCTTTTTTAAAAGATGCTTCTGCCTCATCTCCGTATATATCTTCCGTCCCATTGAATGTAACTTTGAATAAACTGGGATTATGGTCTTCTTTCAATAAGGTTGTCTCCGCAATCCATAGTGAAGCTACCCCTTTGTCGTTGGTCAAGGTAGCACCCAAAGATAAGGCTATGGAATCTTTTAAATAAAAGAATGCTACAGGCTCATAATCCACCAATTGCAAAACCCCTTCCCGGCGAACCTGGATGGCGACCTGCAACAAGATGGAGTCTCCGTTTCGCTGAATGGCCGTAAACTTCATACGAGGCGTCAATTTTTCGGTGGAATCCTTCTTCTGCTCGTTTTGTCCGCTTAAACTGCATCCTATTCCGCTTAAAACAATAGTCAATAGGGTACGCCAGGCCAGGTTTGTGGCAAATCCCATAGGGTGGAGGTGGCCCGATAGATATTTAAAATAATTATTCATCTTTTCCAGGTTCAGTTTCAAATTCGGAGATAGACACCACCGTCATAAATTTTGAAGCCAGAGTAAATAGGAGGAAAAAGGTGGCTATTCCTCCAAAAGTCAAGGCCCACTCGACCCAGGTAGCGGTATAATGTGTATATTCTATCCTGGTATCCTGGATTGGTAAAAGGGGAGTTTCAAGGGTGGGGACCACAATTAAATAACGTTTTACCCACATGGCTATGACCATGAATACAGCGGCTATAGTGATCAGGTCAGGTTTGCGGAATTTGGGTATGGCTACTATGATTATTGGAACTAATATCCCTGCCACATTAGCGAACAAAAATAACCAACCGTATTGATTTAAATCAAATAACTTAGTTAGGACTTCACCATTCCACTTTTCGGAACTATACCAATCCGTTAGGTATTCTGAGAAAGTAAAATAGCCATAAGCCCCTCCCAATGCCATCATGATTATACCTAGAGATATAAAATGTTTGTCCTGTAAATAATCTTTCAAATCATATACCTTGCGGAAAATCCACATGGCTGCAATTAATACACCAGTCCCGGAGTAGATAGCTGCCAGGACAAAATACGGACCGAAAATGGTGCTATGCCATCCCGGTCTCAGCGTCATGCCAAAAATCCAGGATAATACCGAATGAACAATGATGGCCAGGGGTATGATCATGATTGATAAAAGGTTCATTGAAACGGCTACTGCTTTTTTTTGCTCGGGGTGATCCTGATAATTTAAAGCCAATGCACTATATAATCTCCTTCGCCAGCCGGGAATATTTAAATCAGTGGCATCACGGTATATAGCAAAGTCCTTGATGGATGCTAAATACAGAAACAAAATGCCTCCAAACAAATAGGTTGAAATAGCCAGTACATCCCAGGTAATAGGTGATTGCAACCTCGCATAGGCGACCAGATGATGTAAACGATCCAACCTCCCTATACACAATAAGATATATACCGGTCCAATCAAGGTGGCGATGACTGTAATCAATTCAGCAATACGGATTATAGGCTTTCGCCATTCTACATTAAGCAAATGAAGGAAACCGGATATCACAGCGCCTGCATAACTGATCCCAATGAAGAAAATGAAATTGGCAATGTATAACCCCCAGACCACATTGTCCCGCATTCCGGTGACCACATGTCCTTTTGTAATCTGGACATATAATGCATATCCGGCCAGGGCCATCGGTACCAGCAAAATATAAACCCACATCATGGCTTTCCGGCTGTACGATTCAATTTGTGGAGCGAATTTTTTTAAAGCCTCGGTTTGTTTCTGATTCAGGTTCATGATCAATTCTTAATTAAATTCAAACATGGAGTTCAGTTATTTTTCATCGGCTCCTGCATCCAGAATTCCTTTAAACCGCTCCTTTAATTCCTCTGGCTTGTCTTCCAGACCCCTTTCAACCGGGAAAATCCGGTCTCTCGGGGGTAAATAATATACCCGGGGTTTGGTACCCAGATCCTCGGCATACCGGTAACCTGCACGCTCAGCTATTATCTGACTGAAGCGAATCGTCTCATCGCCGTTAGTCACCACATCTTCCACTTCGTCTCCAAAATAAAAAACACCGTTGGGACAAGCAGTCACACAATCGGGGAGTTTTCCCTCGCGCACCATGTCGGGACAGAAATCGCATTTTTCGACAGTACCTACTTTGCTGGGTACGCTGGTTTCGGGCGAGTAAGGAATACAAGCCAATTTATCGGATACTTTAGGTTCATCCCAGTTAAAAACCCGGGTGGAGTATGGGCATGCCGCCATACAAAACTTACAGCCGATACATCGCTCGTTATCAATCAAAACCAAACCGTCCGATCGCTTGAATGTTGCATCTACGGGACAAACCTTGACACATGGAGGATCATCACAATGAAAACAGGTCTTGGGAAACCAATAGGGTGAACCCTGTTCATTATCCTGCATCAACTTCACCGAAAGCCATTCTTTTTCTTCAGGCAAGTGATGCATTTTTTGGCATGCAGTGACACATTTTCTCGCGTTTTTGCATTTGGCCAGATCAATCACCATGACAAATTTTTTGCCAGGAATGCCTTGCCTTGCCTCGGAGGTGCTTACCCCGACAGTCTTGTGAATATGCCGTAATTCTGATTCATCAACTTCCACCAATTCACCATCCGGTGAGAGCAGCTTTATTTTTTTTCCGGGTTCGATTTGTATCTGTCTGGAATCAGATTTACAGGAACAAACTGCACTTCCGCAAGCAGCCAGAGCGCCCAGTACACCTGTTTTTAAAAAATCCCTTCGTTCATTGATTTCGGTTTCGTCAGGTTGGTTCATACTTTCAGAATTTTAAAGGGATGGAATGGCTCCATTTCAATATTTCCTGGTTGGATGCTTTTCCTTGTTTTGCTTTGTCCACTACGTCCGTATTTACCTCTACTAGTTTGCCATCCGGTGTAAGCATTATCCGGGTATCCTGGGTATTGAGTTTAGTCAAAGTTGGTTCTGCATCCGTTGAACGAATGGCTGTCCCAGCTACAAATCCCCCGGATAAAAATTTCCTGCGGTTGATTTTCTTCTTTGTTTCCATTTAATTTTCCATTTGAATTCACGATTCGATTTTCCGGCAGCTTTTCGGGCACTCCATTTTTTAAAGTTTATTGTTCAGGTTATTGGAGATTTTCCCAGATTAAAACATTCTATAAAGCAACAGGGTATAAAATTGATACCAGGGCGTTTAAATACACCTGATCATGATCATATCAGGGTCTGATTATAGTCACTGGATAGACCATGAGGAACTTTAATTAAGCGATTAAGCAGTTTATATTAATCCTTAACTCAGCGGGTTTCAAACCAATAAGGTAAATTTGATTTGATGAATCTGACCGGGATCTGATATTATGAATAAACCGGCTATACCTTAATCTTTGTGGCAATGATCATAACCAACTGGGCGAATCAGGCTATATTTTGGGTAACCATCGGGGTACTCGTGATTTATACGATCTGTACTCATCTCCGAATTTTTTTTCGAGAAAGGGCTCCTCACGAAGAATTAAAAATAAGGTATTGATGATAAAAAAAATTACTGCCCAGGTTAAGATACGGTCGCACCTAAACCATAACCCTTCGCCGATCAACATCAGCAATACCCCACAGATCATGGGATTCCGGCATACCCGGTAAGGCCCAGATGTAATCAAACTCGATTTAGGACTCCAGGGAGCCAGTGTGCCGCGACCTATCTTTTGAAACAAATATACCGTCCAGGAAAATAAGGACAAACCGGACATGAATAAAAGCATGCTCAGTATTTTGATCGATAAATATCCTGGAATAATTTCAGGCGAAGAACGGAATAAAAGCCAGGGTACGATCAGGAGCGCTGTCACCGTCAGGATTACGATATCCCTGAGGTGTTTGATCAACATAGTAAAATCGTTCATCTTCTGGAGTTGGATATCGGTTATTTTTTTTCCTCTTTTTGTTTAGGGTGCCGTCCAGCCGTTTTTAAAGCCTGGGTCAGCATATATTCGATTTGCCCGTTGAGGCTGCGGAATTCATCCACAGCCCATTTTTCCAAGGCTTTCATGGTTTGATCATCCATTCTTAGTACAAACTTTTTCTTTTCCATGATGATTTTAAATAGGCACCCTGCACATATTTATTTCATACGCTTTTCAGATCATTGATGTAAGGTACCGGTATTGACAATAGGGGTAGCATCTTTATCCGAACACAATACCACCATCAGATTGCTTACCATGGCAGCTTTCTTTTCCTCATCCAGATGAATGATTGCTTTTTTGGAAAGGTGGTCCAGAGCCAGTTCAACCATACCCACAGCACCTTCTACTATTTTCATTCTGGCTGCTACGACCGCTTCTGCTTGTTGCCTTCTCAACATGGCACTGGCGATTTCAGGGGCATAAGCCAAATAACCAATGCGGGCTTCGATGACCTCAATACCTGCCATGGCTAAACGGGCTCTGAGCTGGGTTTCTAATTCATGGTTCACATCCTCATGTCCGGAACGCAGCGTCATTTCATGCTGATCATCGTCGAGGTTGTCATAGGCATAGGTTCCGGCCAGGGCGCGCAAGGCTGCTTCAGACTGGACTTTTACAAAACTGGTATAGTCAGCCACTACAAAAGCTGATTTATACGTGTCGTTAACCCTCCAAACTACAATGCCACTGATGAGGATTGGATTCCCTTTTTTATCGTTGACTTTGATCCTTTCGCTGTCAAAATTTTGTGCACGCAACGATATTTTTTTCTTGAGTAAAAACGGGTTTGCCCAGAAAAACCCATTGTCTTTGGCTGTGCCCCGGTATTCTCCAAACAACAATAGTACTTTGGATTCATTGGGGTTAACCAGAAAAAAGCCGGGCAAAATAAAAATTGTGGACAGACTGAGGATAATAACTCCTGCAATGATCCAGGGAGAAAAAAGGATGAGCCCCAATCCCCCCAAAAAAAGCAGCAGGTACAATACAACCATCAGGTAACCATTGTAAGGTTTAGAAACATGTTCAGTTTTCATTTTGATATTATTTTGATATCAAATGTACATCATGATTGTCAAACTGTAAAGTTTTTTTAAAACTTTTTTTCCCAATAGTATTCAACCCTTGGTCAGGTGGTTATGGTAAGGTGAAAAATAAAATCAGAAAAACTGGGTGCGAAGGTCCTGTTATTCAATCCAGTGTAGACTCCTTTCTATGGCCTTTTTCCAGCCCTTATAGAGTTGAGCCATTTGTTCATTATCCTGGTTGGGTAAAAACTTCCTATCTACCTTCCATTGGGAAGCAATTTCTTTTTTTGTCCAAAGTCCAACTGCCAGCCCGGCAAGGTAAGCGGCGCCCAGGGCGGTAGTTTCAATAATTTCAGGCCTTTCCACGGGGGTGGATAACAGGTCGGCCTGAAACTGCATCAAAAAATTGTTTGATGCGGCTCCGCCATCTACGCGCAAAGTTTCCAGGGGGATGCCCGATTCTTCGGCCATAATATCCAACACATCTTTGGTCTGATATGCTAAAGATTCCAGGGTAGCGCGTATAATATGGGCTTTCGTCGTGCCTCGGGTAAGTCCCTGAATGGTACCCCTGGCGTACATATCCCAATAAGGCGCCCCCATTCCGGTAAAGGCAGGGACCATATAGACGCCGGCTGAATCTTCAACTGAGTTGGCTATCGCCTCCGAGTCTTTAGAAGCCTCGATCATGCCCAGGCTGTCCCTGAGCCATTGGATAGCAGAACCTGCATTAAAAACACTTCCTTCCAGGGCATAAAATACTTTGCCATCCAATCCCCAGGCAATTGTGGTTAACAAACCTTTGGATGAACGGGATGGAATTTGACCTGTATTCATCAACATAAAACAACCTGTCCCGTAAGTATTTTTGGCCATTCCCGGTTCAAAACAAGCCTGCCCGAATAAAGCGGCCTGTTGGTCCCCGGCTATTCCGCTGATGGGTATGGAAATACCGAATAATTCAGTCATAGTTTCACCGAATAACCCGCTGGATGGGCGGACTTCGGGCAAAATAGTTGATGGAATATTCAATGATTTTAATAATGTCGGATCCCATTCCAGCGAACGGATGTTAAACATCATCGTCCTGGAAGCATTGGTATAATCCGTTGCGTGGACCTTACCACCTGTTAATTTCCACAACAACCAGGTGTCGATTGTTCCAAATAAAAGATCACCGTTCATGGCCCTTTCTCTTGCACCGGGAATCTCGTCCAGCAGCCACTTGACTTTGGTGCCCGAAAAATAGGCATCAATGACCAAGCCGGTATATTCACTAATATAATCCTTGAGGCCTTCCGCTTTCAGTTCTTCACAGATCGGAGCCGTTCTGCGGTCTTGCCAGACCAGGGCATTATAAATGGGTTTACCGGTTTGTTTATCCCAGATTACCGTGGTTTCTCTTTGATTGGTAATGCCAATAGCCGCGATTTGCGTAGCGGAAATTTCCAGTCTTTTTAATAAGTTTTGGGCAACGTTTATTTGGGTTTCCCAAATTTCTTCAGCATCGTGTTCGACCCAGGCAGGTTGTGGAAAAATCTGGCGAAATTCTTTTTGTTCCATCCCGGCTATATTCCCTGCCGGGTCAAACAAAATTGCCCTGGAACTGGTTGTGCCCTGGTCGAGTGCCAGGATATATTTATGATTGGACATAAGGTAGATTTAACGAGGCTCAATCTACATAAAAAACATCTGGTGTACTAAAAATCCCGGCCTGGTATTTCGCTTTCATATTCTTATGAAACAATCCATAATTTGTCCAAAGGATTAACCGCCAGCCCTTCTTAAGGACAATAATATATATTATATTTTTATTTAATACAAATAACTACTTTTGCCACGCTACATTATGATTGCATTTGCCGCCGCTGAACGTTCTGATTACCTTGAATTGCTCACAAAAAAAAAGGTGCATATCCTGGTCATTGGCGGTGGGATTACCGGAGCAGGTATCCTGATGGACGCAGTCAACCGGGGATTTGAAGCTGCCTTGATTGAAAAACAAGATTTTGCCAGTGGCACCTCCAGTCGTTCAACCAAACTCATACACGGTGGCCTCAGATACCTCAAACAAGCCCAGATAGCCCTGGTAAAAGAAACCGGTAAAGAAAGAAAGATCGTATACAATAACGCCAAGCACCTGGTACAACGGAACAAGATGTTATTACCTTTTTACAAAGGGGGTGCTTTGGGGGCCTGGACAACCTCTATTGCGCTTTGGTTGTACGATCGTCTGGCCAGGGTGAGTAAAAATGAACACAAATTGATGCTGAAAAAGGAGACTACCAGGCGGATCGAGCCACTCCTAAATGCTGAAGGTCTCAAAGGAGCCGGCCTGTATTATGAATACAAAGTGGATGACTCCAGACTTACCCTGGAAATCATCAAAAAAGCCGTTGAAAATGGAGGAATAGCCCTCAATTATGCCGAAGCAACAGGCTATATCTATGAAGATGGTAAAATAGCGGGAGTAAAAGTCCATGATGTGCTCAACCACACTACTTACGAAGTCATGGCAGATTATGTGGTCAATGCCTCCGGCCCCTGGTCAGACCAGGTCGCTATGCTGGAGCACAAGCCTGAAAGCCTGAAGCGAATAGTGCTATCCAAAGGGGTACACATCGTGGTTCCATTCAACCGCTTGCCAATAAAACAACCCGTCTATTTCGAAAACCGAAGCGATCAGCGAATGATTTTTGCAATTCCTCATTGGGATTATACTTATATCGGTACCACCGATACTGCTTTTGCCGGTGAAATGGATTTACCCACAGCAAACCACGAAGAAGTTTCTTACCTGATTAAATGCATTGGCCAGGTTTTCCCTAAGGCACACATTTCAGAGCAGGACGTGCGATCTACCTGGGCCGGCATACGGCCTTTAGTCTATGAAAAAGGAAAATCATTATCTGAACTTTCCCGTAAGGATGAAGTCTTCAAAAGTACCAGTGGCCTGATCAGCATTGTGGGCGGCAAACTGACCGGTTACCGGAAAATGGCAGAACGGGTTATCGAGCTGATCCTTACCGAATTTAAATCGCATGAACATAAAACCAGTCCGGTATTGCACGAAGAAGCCCTGACAGACTTGTCTAATGTCAGCGGGTCGGAATTCAAATCGGATGATGATTTCAGGAAATTAAAAGCCTATTGCAATTCGCTTTGCCACCATCTCCAGGTAGAAGAAGAGGTGATGGAAAAAATATTTCACCGTTATGGGACCAATACCGAACAAGTCATTGCCTTGGCAGAAACCTTTACCGGAGAGATAACGGATCCTTATCTGCGGCTTGAGTTGGGTGGCTTGCTTTATGGCATACGGCAGGAAATGGTGTGCACCTTATCTGATTACCTGATCCGGCGAACGAATCAACTCTATTTTGGTCGTGACCAGGTCAATAAATACCTGATGCCTGTCCTGGATACCCTGGCCGGGGAATTGCAGCTGAATGCTGAACAAAAATCAAAAAACCTGGAAGATTTTATAAAAGAATATGAAGCCGTGATGGCCTGGAAAAATGAAAAAACCCTTTGAGGATACTTTTATCCATAAAGGGTTACATATGAAAAGACTCACTCTTAATTCTTGAGGTAAATGTATCCGGCTAAATATCCCTAAATCCACATTTATGGATCAAATGAAACGAATAGTCGACAAAAGCGGATTGATACGAAGTGTAACCACATCGATAAAAGTCGACTAAAAGGGCTGTAAATTCAATCCATGAATCGAAGGTCATTTACCCAGACATTAGTTGGTTCAGGACTCTGGTGGACTGCGGAAGAGTCTAACAGGACCAAACCTATAGCCTATCTTAAACCAGGTGACCGCATAGGACTTATCTGTCCTTCAGGCCCCATTTCTCAGGAGCGGCTGGAGAGGAGCCTTTCCAATATGGATCAACTGGGGTTGGTGCCCGTGTTGGGAAAACACATTATGCAGCAAAATGGGTACCTGGCCGGGAATCAAAATGAACGGCTGGAAGATCTTCACAATATGTATGCCGATCTTACAGTTAAGGCTATCTGGTGTATCCGGGGTGGTTTTGGAGCTACCCACCTGTTGCCCTACCTCGATTATAAACTCATCAAAAAACACCCCAAAGTCTTATTGGGATACAGTGATATTACCGCGTTACATTGTGCCTTATCTACCCGGCTTGCTTTTTCCAATTTCCATTCGCCGGTGGCCTCTTCAGAAATGACACCTTATACGCTGGAACAACTGCGGAATATTATTTTTGGTACCTCCGGTCAGTTGGTTAAAATCGGAACAAGCCAGGAAAATGATGATTTTATTGGTGAGGGGAAAACAGTTTTTGAACGATATGTTATAAGTCCAGGTCAGGCTCATGGCATTCTATGGGGAGGTAACCTCTCCCTCCTGGCTGCCTTGTGCGGAACCCCATATCTGAAAGTTAACCGTGATTTTCTATTATTTCTAGAGGATATCGAAGAAGCACCCTACCGGATTGATCGCATGATTACCCAATTGCTCCAGGTTTTGCCTTTGCACCTGCTGAAGGGTATTGTACTTGGGGTTTTCGAAGGCTGTGAAAAAAAAGCCGATACGGCCTCCCAAACACTGAAGGAAATGATGATTGATAAATTTAGCCACCTTTCGATACCGGTTGTTTATGGATTTCCCTTTGGGCATATCCTCCATCAATGCACCCTTCCATTTGGTGCAGAGGCCATTCTGGATACCGAAAGTTTTAGTCTGACCGTCAAATTACCCTGAACCGTTGAAACTTATCCTGCATACCTTTAAATTATTGACCCGCAAAGTGTTCACCACTTCCCACGGCAGTGCAGCTTTCAGAAGATGTCTTATTGTGGAGTTACAACACGAAGGGTACAGCGGATACGGCGAAGCGACGGAAATCCTTTATTACGGAAAGAACCTGGAAGAGATGGTTCAAAGAGTAAAGGCCAGTCAGGATTGGATAGAATCCACTGTGATCATAGACCCATTTTTGAAATACAAAGAATGGTATCAACGATTTCATCAGGACCGTTTTGTGCTGTGCGCCATCGATACAGCTTATCATGATTTATATGGTAAATTGAAAGAAACCTCGCTGACCGGTTTATGGAACCTGGATAGGATGCTCAACCCTATTTCCAGCCTTACCGTCGGCATAGACACCACAGAAAATATGATTGAACATATTCGTCAAAATGCCTGGCCGGTTTATAAAATTAAACTGGGCACTCCTTGCGATATGGAAATTATGCGGTCTATCCGTCTTTATACGGATAAACCCCTGCGGGTCGATGTCAATGAAGGATGGACTGCACAGCAAACCATTTCGTATTCACATGAACTTAAAAGATTAAACATAGAATATATAGAACAACCTTTACCTGCAGCAAATGATAAAGATATGCCGGAAGTCTTTGAAAACGCTGCCCTGCCTTTATTTGCAGATGAGTCGTGTCATATCCCGGAAGATGTAAAGACCTGTTCACGGTATTTTCATGGGATCAACATCAAACTCATGAAATGCGGAGGGCTCACTCCTGCCCTGGATATGATCAGCCAGGCGAGGGCCCTGGGCCTAAAAATCATGATTGGATGTATGACGGAAACTTCGATAGGGATTTCAGCCCTGGGCCAGATCCTTCCACTGGTTGACTATGCTGACTTGGATGGATCGCTGCTGATATCCAATGATCCTGCTTCGGGTGTTTACCTGGACCAGGGAAATGCAATTTATCCGGAGGAAGCAGGTACAGGAGCTCGATTGATCCATAAAAATCCTATTCCCTGATATTTATGTATGCGGATCAAATTCCCTCCAGGGTCATAACCGATCAGGGAAAACAAATGTTGTTTTTCAGTGGAACGGCTTATCTGGGTATACACGCCCGGCAGGAGTTCAGGGATTTGGTATTCGAGGGGATACAACGGTTTGGTACCAATTACGGAGCAAGCCGCTTAGGAAATGTTTCGATACCGGTATTTAATCAGGCGGAAGAAAAATTAGCAGCCTGGTTGGGAGCCCCTTCCGGTTTGTTGGTTTCCTCTGGCACCCTGGCCGGGCGATTGATCCTTGAAGTGTTGCATGATTATGAACAACATTATTCCCCCAATGCCCATATTGCCATCAATCCATTCTATAAAAAGCACCAACCTGAATTATTTGATGCCTGGATAGAACAGACCATACATGAAATTGGAGAGTGTAAAAGGGATAAACACCTGATCACTTTCAACTCCATCGACCCGCTCACGGCTTCCCGGCCAGCGCTGAACTGGATTGCAAAATTGCCAGCAAATAAAGACATCTTATTGTTGGCCGATGATTCTCATGGTATCGGAGTAATGGGAGAGCAAGGCAGAGGGGTGTACCCTGAATTGAATCGATTGCATCCAAACTCGCTGATGATTGCTTCCCTTGGTAAAGCCATGGGAATGCCAGCAGGTTTGATTGCGGGGTCACCTCAGTTATTATCCAAAATCAAATCTCATCCTTTATTTGGAGGAAGTTCTCCGATGGTTCCAGCCTATGCCCATGCTTATATATACGGGGATTCGATTTATCAGCAGGCGTATAAACAAATGATTGAAAATATGAGTTACTGTAAAAGACATCTAATCCACACGGGCCTGTTTAGCTTCGCTGATCAAATCCCGATATTTTCTACCCAAAGACACGAACTTGCCGCTTATTTAGAAAAACAAAGGATAAGGATATCTCATTTTGCTTACCCCAGTCCGGAAGACCGGCTATATACCAGAGTGGTGGTAAATGGCTTGCATACGATGGAAGATTTAGAGCAGATACGGATTCAAATATTAAAATTTAAAGAAATGGACAGCACCCTAAATAAGGGTATAGCATAGAGGCTATCCTCACCCGACTTGCTATGGAATATAAGTTCGATATTTTTTTGGGAATAAGGTGAAATAACCCATCCTTTTGTCTCCATATACTTCGAATTAACTTAAATTACATGGATATAGAGAATCGGGATTCATTTTACTGTTTTAACAGGCAGACATGAAAATAATAAACATATTATTTGGCCTGGCCTTAATTTTTCTTTTTATAGCGGGTAAGGAACATAAAAAATTCAAGCCGTCCTCTTCCGGGATAGCCAGGGGGCAGATGCCAGCCCTCGCGAAAGACAAGTCAGGTAAATTTCATCTGGTTTATGGAAGCGGTGATAGCTTGATGTATACGTATTCTATGGATCAAGGCACCAGTTTTGTCAAACCATCTTTACTGGGTATCTTGCCTCACTTGGTAGCAGGCCATACCCGGGGCCCACAAATTGCGGCATCTGATCACTTGATAACCGTCATTGCCTGCAACAAATCAGGAGATATTTTTTCTTACCAAAAACAGCCTTCAGGAGGTTGGGAGACTGCAGCCCTAGTAAATGATGCGGACACGGTTGCCAAAGAAGGTTTAATGGCGTTAGCTGCGGATGGGAACATTACTTATGCAGTTTGGCTCGATGTAAGGGATAATCACAATAAACTATTTGGTTCCCTTTCTGTGGACGGAGGCAAAACCTGGTCCAGGAATATTCTTATTTATGCTTCACCGGATACCACGGTGTGTAATTGTTGTAAACCTTCAGTTGGGGTTCAGGGAAACCATGTATTTGTGATGTTCCATTACTGGTTGGGCGGCAACAGGGATTTATACCTGATTGAATCCTGGGATGCTGGTAAATCATTTGGGCGGGAGCAGAAATTAGGAAATGGGAGTTGGGCCTTAAATGCCTGTCCCATGGATGGAGGTGGGATTGCTATAGATAAAAAAGGAAATTTGACAACAGTATGGCGAAGAGAAGATAAATATTTTCCTGTGAGCCTGGAAATCCGGAGACGGAGTTAGGTCGGGGTAGAAATTGTACATTGGAAGTTGTGAATGGAAAAAAAATATATACCTGGACGGAAAAAGGGGAAGTCGTTTGTCTGCTTCCTAATGGCGATAAGATGTTATTGGGTAAAGGACAACTACCCTTCCTTAAAGCCATTAGTGATCAGAAAGTATTGTGTCTTTGGGAATTTAAAAAAGAAATTTACCGCACCATAATTGAAATTCTTTAATGGCCTCAGTGGGTGGTGTGGTAAATTTATAAGTCAAAAAATGTGTGGGTTGCCAATTTTCTACTTGTTTTGAATGACCTGCACTGGTTGCCTGTCGAAAGCGTAAGATTTGTTATCAAAAGTGAAAAGCTCAAAAGGTATCCATAGCTTTAATTTATCCTTGAATTTCATTACTATAGATGAAAATGAGGTAGTGTTAGTTTGTCGTGTAATCCTGGCCCAAAAATCGCTGTAACCTGAAAACTGTAAATTCAATTGTTCAGTTTATGAAGAAACTCCTTAAAGCCATCTTATGGCGTGATAAGGATTGTTGTAACTAAGGCAGTCAAAATAACAAATGGTATAGCTACGGTACCTGTTTGGAATAGCAGGTTTGCAATTTGAAAAAATCGGGCTATTTTCCTATTTCATGCAGACTTTCCCCATAAACATCAGGGAGTCCACGAATCATTAAAATAAAGGTTTTGTTCTTGAAATCTGTGAATAATGCAATTTATATCCCCAAAAGTATAATATTATTTGAATCAATTAAAATCAACTTTGCATAATATATCAATTAAATTATTTTTATGAAAAAATCTGTTTTTTATTTGATCTTCCTGCCAGCAGTATTGGGTTTTCTTCCATCCTGTAGTTCTCAAAAGCCGGCGGCTGGGCTTCTTAAGGATGATATTCAACGTAAAGCCATTATAGCTGCAATTGTTCAACATCATCCCTATCGTATGGAAATGATGAAGGAAATGATGAACAGTGACAGTTGCAAAGAAATGATGGGGCATGGTATGATGAAGGACCCTGTTATGATGAAGAAAATGATGGAAGAGATGATGACTATGGCTGAAAAAGACTCCATGATGTGCAAAGAAATGATGCAAATGATGGATACAAAGCCTATGATGAAGAAAAGGATGAAAGAAATGAATATGCCTACCGGGATGATCTATACGTGTCCGATGCATCCTGAAATTCAAACCGCAACACCCGGAAAATGTCCTAAATGCGGAATGGATTTAGTCAAAAAGTCAGCAAAGAAAAATGATTAAAGGAGCCTAGAGTATGCGTGGGTTTTATGAATGGACCAGGCATTTCAGTGGCGTAGCAACAAAAAAGGACTGTACAATTTTTAAATAATTTCCCAAAAAATACCTATATTTTTGGATAAGGAAGAAATGAAAAATTTGCAGGTAGCGATATTAATTAGTATTTATCTGAGTGCTTCCATAGGCGCCACGGTCCATTTACATTATTGCATGGGCAGGTTGGTCGATTGGAGTTTATTTCTTGATAAATCAGCTACTTGTGGCAAATGCGGAATGTCAAGAGGCGAAGCTAAAGACAAGGGTTGTTGTAAGGACGAACATAAAAAACTAAAAATAGAAATTGATCAAAAGATGGTCAAGACCGCTACGGGAATGATTCCGTGGTTGGAAGTTGATATACCCTGTTATTGTAATGAATATCCATATAATCCGGCATTTTCAGAAAGGTATACCAATCCCATCAGTCATGCACCTCCCAGGGAGAGTGGTATAGCGTTATATATCCGCAATTGCGTATTTCTCATTTAGGAATAATTATTTAGTAAAAGCCCGACCATATTCTTGGCCTGGCTTTAGGCATTTCTGAATGCCTTATTTTCACCGACTCTTCTTATTTAAAATCGAATATGGACTCAATTAAAATGCTGATGCTGGCAATTTTAACCATCGAGGCTGTTTCATTAATTGCAGACATTGAATAACAGATAAATCCATAACCGTGATGCCATATGGATTATTGAAAGGAAAGAAACAAAGAGTCTTTTTTCGGAGCAGAAATTTTGATATGCGGTGGAAAGGAAGAAGTTATTAAATAACACATTAATCGCTTTGTATGATTGGAAAACTCATTGAAGCTGCATTGCGAAACCGCTTTATAGTATTGCTACTGGCTGCAGTCATCATCATTTATGGAATCTATGCCATAAAAACAACACCTGTTGATGCAATTCCTGACCTTTCCGAAAATCAGGTGATTATTTTCACGGAATGGATGGGGCGCAACCCACAAATCATCGAAGACCAGATCACTTATCCACTGGTGAGTAATCTGCAAGGCATCCCGCGGGTCAAGAATATCCGCGCAAACAGCATGTTTGGAATGAGTTTCGTGTTTGTGATTTTCGATGATAATGCCGACATATACTGGGCCAGAACCCGTGTACTGGAAAGACTGAACTCGGCCCAACGTTTGTTGCCACAAGATGTTACTCCGACACTTGGACCCGATGGCACCGGTCTTGGTCATATATTCTGGTATACATTGAATGCACCGGGTTACGATCTGGGAGAATTGCGGGCATTGCAGGATTGGTATGTCCGGTTTGCTTTGCAGTCGGTGGAAGGGGTGAGTGAAGTAGCCTCTTTCGGTGGATTTCAGAAACAATACCAGGTGATGGTGGATCCGGTAAAGCTGCAGTATTATAATATTCCTTTGATGGATGTGGTCAACAAAATAAAAGCCAATAACAATGATGTGGGGGGTAGAAAATTTGAAATGACGGATATGGCATACATCATTCGTGGCCTGGGATACATTAAAGACATTCAGCAAATTGAAGAAATTCCTATTAAAACGATCAACTCCATTCCGGTGCGCATTAAAGATATCGGATGGGTTCAGATGGGTGGTGAATTGCGACTGGGTATCATTGAGGAAAACGGCGAAGGAGAAAAGGTGGGTGGTATTGTAGTGATGCGGTATGGAGAGAATGCCAAAGATGTAATTGACCGCCTCAAAATTAAATTAATCGATGTCGGACAGGGATTGCCCGCTGGGGTGAAATTCAAAGTGGCTTATGACCGATCTGATTTGATTGAGGCGACCATTGTAACGCTGAAAGAAGCTGTGGTAGAAGAGATCATTATTGTTTCGTTGGTTCTTTTCATTTTTCTGCTCCATATACGCAGTGCATTGGTGGTGGTCATCACCATTCCCATGTCGGTACTGATTGCGTTTATTATGATGAAATGGTTTGGTATTACATCCAATATTATGTCGCTGGCGGGCGTGGCATTAGCTGTTGGTGATCTGGTAGATGCCGGAATTGTAATGGTGGAAAATGTAATGAAATCCCTGAGTGGGGAAACGGATTAAAAAATAAGTATGCTTACCAAAGAGGAAAGAGAAAATAAAATTGAAGCTTCTTCCAAAATGATAGCTAAAGCGGTAGTCAGTTCCATACTGATTACACTGGTTTCCTTCAGCCCGATATTATTTCTTACCGGCCAGGAACACAAATTGTTTTCGCCCCTGGTGTGGACAAAAACATTTGCCATGATCGGGTCCATGTTGGTAGCTATTTTTCTAGTACCGGTATTGATGGTAATTTTGCTGAAAGGAAAAGTCCGACCGGAAAGCAAACATCCGGTTTCCCGCTTTTTTATTTGGTTGTATTCACCCATCATCCACTGGTGTCTGAACTGGAAAAAACTTACACTCCTCATCAGCTTTGCTCTTTTAGGTGGAAGTATCCCTTTAGTGATGAATCTGGGAAGAGAGTTTATGCCGGCCTTGGATGAAGGTTCATTACTCTTCATGCCGGTTACCTTGCCTGATGTTTCAAATTCTGAAATCAAACGCATTATGCAGGTGCAGGACAAACTGATACTTACTGTTCCGGAAGTACAGAATGTGCTGGGTAAGGCGGGAAGAGCCAACACGGCTACCGACAATTCGCCCATCAGCATGGTAGAAACCATCGTATTGCTGAAACCGCAATCACAATGGCGAAAAGGATTGACAAAGAATGATATCATCAATGAACTGAATTCCAAGCTGCAGATACCCGGCGTATTAAATGGATGGACACAACCCATCATCAACCGCATCAATATGCTTTCCACCGGAATCCGCACCGATGTGGGCGTTAAAATTTTCGGACAAAACCTGGATACCATTAACCAGCTGGCTCAGGAATTCAGAAAATCCCTGCAGGATGTAGAGGGGGTAAAAGATTTATATGTGGAACCAATAACCGGCGGCAAGTATATAGATATAAAAATTAAAAAGGAAGAATTGGGAAGATATAACCTTTCAGTGGACGATGTGAATATGTTTATTGAAACGGCACTGGGAGGTATGACCATTACACAAACAGTAGAGGGAAGACAGCGTTTTTCAGTGAATGTACGACTGGCGCAGGATTATCGCAACTCGATTCAAAAACTTAAAAGTATTCCGGTGATTACCATGGACTATGGGCCGGTTCCATTGGGTACACTGGCCGATATTGCTATTGCAGAAGGACCACCAATGATCGTTTCGGAAAATGCCATGCTCCGAGGTACTTTATTGTTCAACGTTCGGGACCGGGACCTGGGCGGTACGGTTGAGGAGGCCAAAAAAAGATTGACCGATGCTGCGAAGAAACTGCCTAAAGGTTATTACCTGCAATGGAGCGGCCAGTACGAAAACCAGGTAAGGGCCGAACAGCGGTTAAAAATTATATTGCCCATCATACTTGTGATTATTATTACGATCCTGTACTTCACGTTCCACACCTTTGGTGAAGTTTTGATTGTAATATCGGCCATTCCTATTGCGCTGGTGGGTGGGGCTTATTCACTGTACTTTTTCAATGTGAATTTTTCAGTGGCCGTAGCAGTAGGTTTTATTGCCTTGTTTGGAATAGCCGTTGAAACGGGTGTGCTGATGCTGGTGTACCTGAATAATTCATTGTATAAAAAAATTACCAGGCTGAAAGAACAAAATCAGGCAATCAACAAACAAACAATAGAAGAGGCTGTTTATGATGGCGCTGTGCTGCGCCTGCGTCCTAAACTGATGACAGTAATTGTGGATATACTGGGCTTATTGCCGGTTTTGCTGGCCACAGGACCAGGTAGTGATGTGATGAAACCCATTGCTTATCCATTTGTTTTCGGATTGGTCACTTCCACCCTGTTTGTACTGATTGTAATACCCGTGATGTATGCCATGATAAAAGACTATGAATTAAGGAAATACGGAGAGCTGCAGATTGCAGAACTATCCGGTGAGTAACCAAACCACTTTTGATGAAATGAAACTTTTTAAGCCTTGCAGGAATGATTGTCCCACCGAGGCCGAAAGTGAAGGCAGCAATCAATGAGTGTAAAACTGCAGATATCAATGTGGTTTAAATGATATGATTATGATGAAAAAAAGTTTTGTTTTAATAATCCCTATGATGATATGGGTTTCGATGAGAATCAATGCACAAGTCTTCCTGTCTTTAGATGCCGTGCTGGATTCCATCAAAGCAGTCAACCCGGTGTTTAAAATGTATGATTTCGAAATCCGCGCCATGGATGAAGCCGCCAAAGGTGCCAGAAGCTGGATGCCGCCACAGTTTGGTGTGGGGCAATTTATGACACCCTATAATGCCGGTCTGTGGCGCAGGGATGGTGATATGCCCGCCATGGGGTCAATAATGCTTTCAGGGGAACAGATGATTCCGAACAAAAGAAAGCTTGACGCAGATGAGGTCTATATGAAAGCGATGTCCTCCGTGGATAAAGAGAAAAAAAATGCCACATTGAATGAATTGATAAATGATGCCAAGCAGTTTTACTATGAATGGATTATCCTTAAAATGAAATTAGTCATTATTGAGCAGAACGAGAAATTACTCGACTTTATGATTAAGAATGCAGAAATACGCTACAAAAACGGATTAGGAAAAATAAGCGCTTACTACAAATCAAAAGCAGCCCTGGGGTATATCAAGAATATGCAATTGATGTTTGAAAATGATATTAAAGAAAAACGAATCCGCATCAATGCTTTAATGGGCAGAAGTGCCTTGATTGATTTTGATATTGATACTACGTATCAATTAAAGGAATATTCGGCCGTTGAATTTAATCGAATACTTTTTTATTCCAATCGAAGTGATTTAAAAGCAATAGACAAAGACATTCAACTTACCTGGCTGAAGCAGGAAACGGAAAGGCGAAGCCTTGAACCACAATTTGGCATCCGTTACGACCACATGATAGGCTTTGGCGGACAACCCATGCTTTATACCATCATGGGCATGGTGCGAGTGCCAATGGCGAAATGGTCTTCTAAAATGAATAAAGCGAATATAGAAAGCCTTAATTGGAAGGCCAGCGCTTTACAATCACAAAAAGAAATGCTGGTAAATGAATACAGCAGCATGGCTTATGGTATGCGAAATGAATTGGAGTTAAAGAAAAAGCAATGGAGACTCTATGAGGAAAACATCCTTCCTGCACTAAAGAATAATTACAAAACCATGCAGTTGGGCTATGAACAGAACACCGAAGAATTGTTTATGCTCTACGATGCATGGGAAACATTAAATATGACACAACTTGAATATACAGAGTTGTTGAACCAAGTGCTCAGATTACAGGTCGCATTGGACCGGATAATAGAAAAGAGATAATTTTAAATTATACTATTATGAAACGACTAGATTTTATCAAAGTAGCAGGTTATAGTACGGGCTTTATAGGGGTCGGAGGAACTGTAACCGGTCTTTTGGCAAGTCTCAGTGGCTGTAATAAAGATCATCACCTGAGTATGAAGATGACTGAGCCAGTGATGGTGAGTGAAGGTGATTTTACTATGCGGCTTGCATTTCCTATGCAGGCAGGGGCTAACTATACCTTAACTGCACAGTCTACTGCGAGCAATATCAAAGGAACTAATATCCCTGTATTGGGTTATCAGCCCGATAGCCTGTTGGGTCCATCCTTCAGGATAAATGAAAACGATTCAGTGAATATTTTGTTCCAAAACAATTTAACAGAACCTACCAATATTCACTGGCATGGTCTCAAGGTGCCGGCTCCGATGGATGGCCACCCTGACCAGTTGGTAGAAGCTGGCAGTGCCTTCCGATATCAATTTAAGATCAACCAACGGGCAGGCTTAAGTTGGTACCATCCGCATCCTCATGAAACTACCGGAAGGCAGGTGTTTCAGGGATTAGCAGGATTGTTCATTATCAATGATGCAGAAGAAAGAGCATTAAACCTTCCATCCGGCCCCTATGAATTACCCCTGGTAATACAAGACAAACGAATTACAGCAAAGGGTATTACTTACCATCCTTCTCCGGAAGAGGTGATGACTGGATATATGGGTGATTCAATTTTAGTCAACGGAATATTTGCTCCTTTTACAGAAGTAGCCACTCAACATTATCGTTTCCGGATATTGAATGGTTCCAATGCAAGGATATATAATCTGGCTTTAAGCAATAATGCCGATATTGTAATCATTGGTAACGATGGAGGTTTGTTAAAAAATCCGGTAGAAGTAAAAGATATTTTAATTGGTCCCGGAGAAAGATTAGATGTTCTGGTAAATTTTGAAGGAATTGCTATAAATACGGAAATATTCTTAGTGAGTAAGGAATTCAGTCTTGGAGACAATGCACAAGGAAAACAGCGATTTAAGATCATGAAATTTAAAGTTATGGTTGCTGTCACCAGTTCATTTTTTATTCCTGCAATACTTTCTGCTATAAAAACCATTTCTGCTTTGTCCACGATGAAGACAAGAACTTTTAACATATCCAATGCAATGGAACATCATGGCGGACCCATGAACGATGGAATGAGCATGAGACACCGCATCAATGGTAAATTATTTGAACGTAACCGTATTGATGAAAAAGTTGAAGCCAATACCAATGAAATTTGGGTTTTCGACAACAGTAAAGGGAATGAACCACATCCTATGCACCTGCATGGCGTGTTTTTCCAGGTACTTGAACGCCGCGGAGGCAGGGGCAAACGGATTGCTTCAGAAAGCGGATGGAAAGACACCGTACTGGTAATGCCCGGAGAAACGGTAAAAGTGATTGTGCCTTTTGAAAATAATACGGGCAAGTTTGTTTTCCATTGCCACAATCTGGAACATGCAGATGATGGAATGATGTTACAATATCAATTGAGTTAAGCTCTAATTACAATGAAGCAATTAATTATATTGACTGGTTTGTTCATGGTTTTACTGGCAACGGGTTGCAGAAACAAGAAAGACACACACACTAATCATTCAACGGAGGCGGTCAGTGAACTATATACCTGCCCCATGCACCCGGAAATTATCCGTGATAAACCTGGTTCTTGTCCGATCTGCGGAATGGTTTTGGTGAAAAAAGAAACGGAAGGGAAAAAATCAGACGAAGTGGATCTGGAATCATTGCTACAGCCCGCTGATGAGTTTGTTGTTTCCTCGGTTCCGGTAACTGTTATTCAAAAGATGGAACAACATATTGAGATAAAAGCATTGGGCAGGATTGCTTACGATACCAGGCAGGTTGGAAGCATTTCGTCAAGAATATCCGGGAGAATTGAAAAACTGTATGTCCGGTATCGTTACCAGAAAATTTCAAAAGGGGAGCATATACTGGATATTTACAGTCCTGAATTAATGACCGCTCAACAAAACCTGATTTTCCTGTTAAAAAATGATGAAAATAATACAACTTTTATCCAGGCAGCAAAAGAAAAATTATTGTTGCTGGGCATGAGCAACCTGCAATTGCAACAGGTCATACTATCCGGAAAGCCCTTATTTACCATTGCAGTGAATAGTAATTACAGTGGGCACATTCACGAAGCGACTAAAGAGAGCACTATGAACGCTGCACCTGGTTCGATGAATGATATTTTATTAAATACAGATCAACTATCGTTGAAGGAAGGCATGTATTTACAGAAAGGACAATCTATTTTCACCGTGTATAATCCCGCTAAAGCTTGGGTTATACTGGATATCTTTGGCGAGGACCAGGGATTAATAAAAATGGGCAACCCAGTGAAGGTAACCGCTGAAACGGACCCTGACAATGACTTCAAAGCATCCATTGATTTTATCGAACCTTTCTATCGTAAAGGGAATAAAACACTGACCGTGCGACTCTATTTCAATAACAGCATATTAAAAATTCCTATTGGTAGTCAGGTAAAGGCCATCATTTTGGGAAATAGTAACAATGCCTTTTGGTTGCCCCGAGAATCAGTCGTTTCATTGGGTTTAGACAAAGTCGTCTTCCAAAAAACAAAAAGTGGTTTTAAGGCACGCAAAATTAATACGGGTATTGTCTACAACAACCACATTCAGATATTGAATGGGCTGGCAGAGCATGATTCAGTGGCCGTGAATGCTCAATATTTAATGGACAGTGAAAGCTTCATCAAAGTAAAAAAGTGATCAATGAAAAAAAATATTTTTAAAACCAGTCCTGGCGGCTGTCTGGACAATTTTATCCTGCTTCCATTATGCCTTATCCCCAGGCAGTTTTCGAAGGTGGGTTTATCACTAGTTCCTGGAGTTATTCTGTGTGCAATGTTGATATTTATAATGGCCTCCTGCAAAAATAAAATTGAAGTTATGGTGGACTCCAATACGTATTATGCCTGCTCTATGGATCCACAGGTGGTTGAATACAAACCCGGTAAATGTCCTATCTGTAAAATGGAATTAACTCCGGTAAAAAGAGCAATGAACGAATTACCGGATGAGATTCAACTGAGTGAGCAACAAATTCAATTGGGTAATATTGTGACTGATACAAACCGCATCAGCAGCATTGGCGACGAAATTGTATTGACCGCTATTTTGACTTATGACCAGAGAAACTCAACTTCTGTCAGTTCAAGAGTGATGGGTCGTATTGAAAGGATGTATTACAAAAACCTGGGTGAGTATGTAAAAAAAGGTGCACCGCTGTATGATCTTTACAGCGAAGATTTAAACAATTCTAAACAGGAATATCTCCTGGCGTTGGATAAAAAGAATGAATTTTCAACAGAAACAATTATTGACTTTGACCTCCTCCTGCAAAGTGCAAAAAATAAATTGTTATTATGGGGAATGAGTGAAGGACAAATTCAGGAATTGGATAAAAACCAGAAAACCAGCTCAACTACTACTTTTTATAGTACAGCGGGCGGTTACATTACAGCATTAGACATCCGGGAAGGAGATTATATCATGGAAGGTGGCACTGTGATTCAACTGACAGATTTATCGGGACTTTGGGCAGAAGCACAAGTATACCCCTCACAACTGGCTGATATGAATAGAAACAGTATAGCCATTGTGCAGCTTCCTGATTTTGAGGGATTAGAAATAAAGGGCAGAATAGAATTTATCAATCCTGAAATCAATGCAGAGTCCAGAATTAATCTGATACGTGTGTCTATTCCGAACCCGGATAACCGGTTAAAGCCGGGCATGCCTGCTTATGTCTTGCTGAACAGTCCTAAACGAAAAGCGTTCACGTTGCCTATAGATGCCGTTATCCGGGATGGTAAAGGGTCGACGGTTTGGATAAAAACCGGAGCACATTCTTTCAGAAACAGAATGGTACAAACAGGATTAGAAAGCAACGATCGAATCGAAATAACTTCTGGTTTAAAAGAAGGGGAAATCGTTGTCATAACAGGTGCTTACCTGCTCAACAGTGAATATATTTTTAAAAAAGGCACTGATCCTATGTCGGGACATGATATGAACAAAATGTAAAAAAGGTAGTATGAAACGATAACCCAAAAAGGAAATCATTAAAGCGCTCCTGAACTGGTTTTTACTCATCTCGATGATCTTGGGGTCACCGGTATACCTATGACCCAAACCTCCACAATGATGAGGGTAGTAAATTGTATCCCGAGTTTTTAACGACAAATCATACCAGTTTAGGATCCGGGTATCGATGAATAGAAATTAGGATTCTGGACGAATTACATACTTACTTTTGGTTCCGGAATAAACAATAAGCTTAAAACGGTGATGCTTCCAGCGGTAAGGAAAAATTATGCCAGGTAGGCTTGGTAGAAAAATGGTGTGACCTTTATAGGTAAAATATTTAACTTTATAGGACTTTCCACCGCTGGACTTAATCTAAACATGGTGTAACTTACAATATGATATGAAAGCAGTATTTAAAGTGTTTCTTCGTTCGATCTTTCTTTTTATTTCGATCTGCGCAAGAGCGCAAAATACGGAGGTCGTGTCTGCCAACCCGAATCTAGTCAGCGATACCAGCAAAAGAAGTATAAAATCCAGGGAAGTGGCCATATTCAAAGGGGACAGCGTGAAAATCACCTACTATTCACCAGGTGTTCGCAATCGGGTAATCTGGGGTAGCCTGGTTCCTTACGACAAGGTATGGGTCACTGGAGCACACGACGCAACCTCCCTCGAAATCCCAAAACCAATATTGGTTGGAAATAAAGAAATCCCTGCCGGTAAATATGCAATTTTTACCATTCCGGGTAATAAGGAATGGACCTTGATAATCAATAGAAATTGGCAGCAACACCTGACATCAGCATATGATCAAAAAGAAGATATGTTGCGGATCAAGATCAAACCAAAGAAAGTTAAACACCTTGAACGATTGCAGTATTTCATTGAACGAGTCAGGGACAACAAGGGAAGGATTTCTGTAGCCTGGGAACGTTTAAAAGTAGAATTTCCATTTGTTTTATTGAATTAGTGCTCCGTAATAGCTGGGGACTATAAGCAATACAAGAATAATAGCAATCTGTGTTTAGGCTCACGGCTTCATTTATTCGTTACAAGCCTTAAAGAAAGTTGAAAGGACTTATTTTAGATTTGATTTTATGAATGCGGTAAATTATTTGGCAGGTATCGTTGTCCTTGTGGTTTTTCATTTATCCTGTAAACAAAACCAATTGGATCTTGAGAAAGCCCAGTTTATCAGGCGTCCGGTGGATATGCAGCCCTCTCCTAGGCCACTTTCACCCCAAGCCAGCATAAGAAAAATGCAATTACCTCCCGGTTATAAAGTTGAACTAGTAGCTGCTGAACCCCTTATCAAGGATCCTGTTGCCATGGCCTGGGATGCAAACGGGGGCTTGTTCGTTATTCAGATGAACACTTTTATGATGGATGCCAGGGGCACGGATCAATATCAGCCTATCAGTCAAATTGTAAAACTCGTGGATAAAGATTGGGATGGGGTCATGGACCTATCCACTATTTTTATTGACAGCCTTGTTTTGCCACGGGTTATCTTGCCCATTGGGGACGAACTGATCGTCGGGATCACCAATGTTCAGCATTTATATGCATACCGGGATACCGATGGAGATGGAAAAGCAGATCAAAAAAGATTGGTTTTTGAAAACCCTGCGATCGATTCACGCAATATGGAACATCAAAATGGAGGGTTAATCTGGAACCTGGACAATTGGATCTATCCGAGCAGAGACAATCTCCGGTTTAAGTATAAAGACGGAAAGTTCATCGCAGATACCATGATAGATAATATGATCGGACAATGGGGAATGACTTCGGATGACTTTGGCCGGTTGTATTATTCTGAAGCAGGCCCCGGGTTGCCGGTAGTCCAGTTTAACCAGATGCCCGCTTACGGATCGCTTAATTTCAGTGATCAATACCCTGATGATTTTACAGTCCCGTGGCCGGTAATGTCAACCCTGGATGCTCAGGGAGGCACACAGGTACTAAGGGCGGAAGATAGCACCCTCGATCGATTTACTTCAGGTTGCGGACAATCGATATTCCGTGGCCAGGCATTACCACAGGAAATGAGGGGTGATTATTTTATTGCAGAACCCGTAGCCCGCATCATTAAACGAGGAAAGGTGATCAACCGCAATGGAAAAAGATATGTTGAGAATGTGTATCAGGGCAAAGACTGGCTGGCTTCAGCAGATTTTAATTTCAGGCCCATTAATACGTATACCGGTCCGGATGGCTGTTTTTATATCGTGGACATGTATCATGGCATTATCCAGGAAGGTGAATTTGCAGATGAGAATTCATACCTCAACCAAAAAATTAAAGCACTGGGCCTTGAAAAAAATAAAGGCTACGGGCGAATTTATCGCGTAGTTCATGAAGAAATACCAAAAGATGACCATAAACCTCAGTTGATGGAAAAAACTTCCTCCGAGTTGCTGCCTTATCTGGGTCATGCCAACGGGTGGTGGAGAGACATGGCGCAACAATTACTTGTTCTGAAAAAGGATAGTTCCGTTGTTACTAAACTAATTCATATCGCTGTAAACCATGAGGATGCTTTAATACGGAATAATATCCTGGCACAAATCCATGCACTCTGGGTATTGGAAGGTTTGGGTCGCATAGAGCCTGAAATTTTGTTTTCAGCTTTAAAATCTTCATCCGGCGAGGTAAGGAAAACAACAATTTGGATTGGAGAACAATTTATCAAACAAAATAATGCTGAGTTTATTGAAGCCCTCCGGCCTTTTCAGAACGATAAAGATCCGGACGTAAAGATTCAACTGTACCTCTCCCTTCGGACGAGTAAAATACGAGCAGCGAAGGATATAGTAGATTACCTCCTTAAAAATAATACGGGCAATGAAATGATCCAATACTCAAATACCGTATTTGTTGAATCCTATGCCAGGGCAGAACTGGAAAAAGCAAGAATACACGATTTATCCCCGGCAGATCAAAAACTCATAGCACAGGGTGGCACCCGTTATAAACAATTATGTTCGAGTTGTCATGGGGCAGATGGGAAGGGAGTAGTCAGCGGATCTTCACCCATGATGGCGCCCCCATTGGCCGGATCGCCCCGTGTACATGGGGATAAAATCATGTTGATCCAAATACTCCTTTACGGTTTACAAGGTCCGGTAGATAATAAAACATATCCCGGTGTCATGCTCCCGCAAAAACACCAGGATGATGAATGGATTGCTTCAGTGCTGAGTTATATTCGCAACAGTGCTGATCTCGGTAACAAGTCATCCATCGTCACCCGCGACGAAGTCGAAGATATAAGGGCCACCGCAAGTATTGAAGCAGGACATATCCCTGATTTAAGGATGCTGGAAATCTATAAACTAGGACGTGGCGAAGCCCAGAATTGGTCTAAGGGTAAACCGGGAAGTAAAGGGGCCCGATGGGGTGGGCATTTCAGACCGGTGAAAGACAGTTTGAAACAATGAAGAATGAAGAATGAA
>JAWXBI010000270.1:0-20858 GCA_034439915.1 Saprospiraceae bacterium
ACCTTAGCATCAACCTCAACCTCCCCCGATGGATCGGGGCTCAGCCTCAGCCTCCCCCGACGGATCGGGGCTCAGCCTAATTCTTTATCTTTGCACACACTAACCAAAACCAGGGTGTTGACTCGCTTTATTATCTTAAGTATAGTTTGCAGTTTATGTAGTATAAGTTGCAAATCCAACTATCAGCGTATGCTTGACCGGGAGTTGGCAAACGGGATACGCCACGATAGTATATTTCTCGGACTCACTTTAGGAATGGACCGCAAGACTTTCTTTGCGATATGCTGGGAGCTGAACAAAAAAAGCCAAATGACCCAGGGATCCAACAATCTAAGTGCGAGATATTTTCTCAATGATGGTCTTAAGGTGCCTGCTTATCTTGACTTTTATCCCAATTTTGTCAATGACAGTATTGTAGAGATGCCAGCCATTTTCAGTTATCGGGACTGGGCACCCTGGAATAAATCCCTGGCGCCGGATTCGTTATTGATTGATGTAAAAAACCTACTCGAACAATGGTATGGCAAGGGGTTTATCGAAGTAAAAAACAAAACCAAGGGCAATGTATGGGTCAAAGTAGATGGCAACCGAAGGGTACGTTTTTTTAAATCAGAACCCAAAGAAGTAAAAATCTTTATCACGGATATGTCCAAACCACCGATAACGATTCAGCAATAAAACATGAAAATCATTCCGGGAAATATTTTTATTGTTGTTGTTCTTATAGTACATCTGTCCTGTACTTACAAATCCGTAGAATCAGGACAGGCTCCTTTGTTTTCTACCATCGATTCTTCTCATTCCGGTATTGACTTTGCCAACAACCTCGTCTATGACCGTGAATTTAATATTTATCGTTACCGCAATTTTTACAATGGCGGGGGCGTAGCCATCGGGGACATCGATAATGACAGCCTGCCCGATATTTATTTTACATCCAATATGGGTAAAAATAAATTGTACCGCAACAAAGGAAATTTTGTCTTTGACGATATTAGTGCAAATGCCGGTGTGGAAGGTACCAAAGCCTGGTCAACCGGAGTGTCCATGGCTGATGTCAACGGCGATGGATTATTGGATATCTATGTATGCAATTCAGGAGATATCAAAGGGGACAACAAGGAAAATGAATTATTCATCAACCAGGGGAATCTAACGTTTAAGGAAATGGCTGAAGAATATGGTCTCAACGACAGAGGTTATTCGACGCATGCCGCATTTTTTGATTACGACCAGGATGGTGACCTGGATATGTACCTGCTGAATAATTCTTATCAGGCCATCGGAAGTTTTAACCTGCGAAATAACATCCGGGAAATCCGTGATTCGTTGGGTGGAGACAAATTGTTTCGCAATGACGGACCACGGTTTACGGATGTGAGTGTGCAGGCAGGCATCTATGGAAGCCTGATCGGCTTTGGCCTGGGCGTTACAGTTGGTGATATCGACAAAGACGGCTGGCAGGATATCTACGTCAGCAATGATTTTTTTGAGCGGGATTATTTATACATCAATCTTAAAGACGGGACCTTCCAAGAGATGCTTACCGAACAAATGCCGAGCATCAGCGCAGCGTCCATGGGAGCAGACCTGGCCGATATCAACAACGATGGATATCCTGACCTCTTCGTAACCGATATGTTGCCTTCCACGGAAAAAAGGTTAAAGACCAAAACTACTTTTGAAGACTGGAACAAATACCAATACAATGTAAAAAACGGATATTATCACCAATTTATCCGCAACATGCTCCAGTTGAACCATGGGGACGGCAGTTTTTCCGATATCGGCCGATTGAGTGGCGTTCATGCTACCGACTGGAGTTGGGGAGCCCTGATTTTTGATATGGACCTCGATGGCAAAAAAGACATATTTGTAGCTAATGGTATTTATCAGGATCTGACGGATCAGGATTACCTGAGTTTTGTATCGGATGAAAATACCATCCGCAGTATTGTCAAAGGGGATACGGTGGATTACAAACAATTAATTGATTCGATTCCCAGCGAAGCGATACCCAATCATGCTTTTCATAATGAGGGGAATTTTAAATTTACAGACAAAACAATTCAATGGGGTTTAGCCACCCCTTCATTTTCCAATGGTGCAGCTTACGGCGACCTTGATCTGGATGGGGACCTTGACCTGGTGGTGAACAATGTCAACATGCCTTGCTTTTTATACCGCAACGAAGCCGTGAACCAACTCGGCCATCATTATTTAAAAGTGCGGTTGACCGGTATGGATAAAAACAGTTTTGCTTTTGGTGCACAACTCAGCTTATATGCCGGGGGCCGGATGCAATACCTCGAACATATGCCCATCAGAGGGTTTGAGTCAAGTATGGAACCTTTGTCTCTTTTTGGATTGGGTAAAACAAACATCATCGATTCCCTGATCGTGGTATTCCCTGACCACCGGCAGATGAAACTCTTTAATATCCAGGCTGATCAAACTTTATTCCTGCATCAGGCAGATGCCAACTTTCCTCCGACTCAAAAAACACCACCCTTTGTTAAGCCCTTGTTTGAAATCTTCCCGATGAAAGGATACAATTTTGTGCACCAGGAAAATGATTATTCCGATTTTGACCGGGACAGACTGTTATACCATATGTGTTCCACAGAAGGACCAAAAATATCCATTGGTGATTTTAACGGAGACCAGCAAGCGGACTTTTATATCGGAAATGCAAAAGGCTCATTGGGTGCAACCTATATGCAGACTTTAGGTGGTACATTGGTCCATGTCACCCAACCTGCTTTTGAGGGTAGCCGTGAAAGTGAAGATATGGGCAGCGCTCTGGCCGATTTTGATGGCGATGGTGACCTGGACCTCTACGTGTGCAGTGGGGGCAGTGAAGATGCTGAAGCCTCGTCCAACCTGATGGACAGACTATACCTTAATGGTGACCGTGGACACTTTAAATCATCCGGCCAAACTTTGCCGACGTTTAAATTTGAATCCACATCCTGTGTTCGGGCCAGTGATTTTGACCAGGATGGAGATATAGACTTATTTGTAGGTGTCCGGGCCAAACCTTTTTATTATGGGGTACCGGCAAATGGATATCTTTTGGTCAATGACGGCAAGGGTCAATTTACAGAACAAACCAAAGTGCTGGCCCCTGGCTTGATTGAATTGGGTATGATCACCGATGCAAGATGGTCTGATATCGATGGTGATGCACAACCTGACCTGATCGTATGCGGTGAATTTATGCCCATTCGTATTTTCAAAAATTCCAATGGACAGCTGACCCCATTAAGTCAGGCTGGCTCCAACGGATGGTGGCATTGTATATTGGATGTTGACCTGGATGGGGATGGGGATATGGACCTGGTGGGGGGCAATCTTGGGCTCAACAATAGGTTTAAAGTACAACCCGGTCATCCTTTAAAAATGTATGTCAACGATTTTGACCAGAACGGAACTGTTGAACAAATACTCACCACTTATCGTGAAGGGCGTGATTATCCTTTTGCCCTCAAACATGATTTGATTTCACAGATGCCTATCCTCAAGAAAAAATACCTGCATTATAAAACCTTTGCGGGCAAAGACCTTTTTGATTATTTTCCTAAAGACAAACAAACCAATACCCTGATCGACTCCATATCTACCTTGGAAACCAGTATATATATTAATAATGGCAAAGGTCAGTTTACTCTAAAGTCTTTACCGATCGAAGCGCAATTTTCACCGGTTTATGCCATCTACAGCGATGATTTTAATGGGGATGGTTTAAAAGATCTGATTCTTGGCGGCAATTTATACCGTACTAAACCGGAAATAGGCAGGTACGATGCTTCGTATGGATTAGTACTGACCCAACAAAAGGACGGATCATTTAAAGCATGGTCGGCTAAAGCATCCGGGATAAAAATCCGGGGTGAAATCAGGGACATCCAACCCATAGTCCTTGGAGGCAAAAAATCATTGATCATTGCCCGAAACAACGACAGCCCGCTTATTTATTCCTACCATTGAACCCATGCCTTTAAGAATTTACAGATTGGTTTTCTTATGGAGTATTACCTTTTGCTTTAGTGCCTGTCATAAAAAACAGTCTACCCTATTTACTTCACTTGCGCCTTCCTCTACCGGTATTCATTTTTCGAATAATTTAAAAGAGGGACCGGAAATCAACATTATTGAATATCTCTACTTCTATAATGGCGCTGGTGTTGCAGCCGGTGACATCAACAACGATGGTTTACCCGATATTTACCTGGCTTCCAATCAACACGGCAATAAACTATACTTAAACAAAGGAGGTTTCCAATTTGAAGATATTACCTCCAACTCAAAAACAGAAAGCACCGGTATCTGGAATACCGGAGTGAGTATGGCGGATGTAAACGGGGATGGTTGGCTCGATATCTATGTATGCGAAGTCGGCAACTACAAAGGGTTACAGGGCCGCAACCGTTTATACATCAATAACCACGACCTGAGTTTTACTGAAAGGGCCTTAGACTTTAATCTGGCGGTAGTTGCTTTTTCCACCCAGGCAGCCTGGCTCGATTATGACCGCGATGGCGATCTCGATATGTATTTGCTTTGCCACTCCGTGCACTCCACGGATACCTATCGCGATACCTCCATACGTCGACGGATTGACCCTCAAAAAGGAGACAAATTGTTCAAAAATGAAAATGGCCGTTTTCTGGATGTAAGCCATGCTGCCGGCATCCTCAGCAGTCCATTGGGATATGGGTTGGGGATTGGTATTTCTGACTTTAACCAGGATGGCTGGCCCGATATTTTGGTCGGCAATGACTTTCACGAAAACGACTATTTGTACCTCAATCAGCAGAACGGTACTTTTTTACAATCGCAGACCCAGTCCTTCGGTCATACCAGTACATTTTCCATGGGCAATGACCTTGCTGATATCAACCGCGATGGTCGTATAGATATCATAAGCCTCGATATGAAACCGGAAGATGAAGTCATTTTGAAAAATTCTGTTGGCGCCGACCCTTATGACATTTATGAATACAAAGTGTCCTTTGGTTATCACTATCAATACCCCAGGAATACCCTGCAGCTCAATCAATATACAGACGACCAACAGATCCCTTATTTTGCGGAGATAGGGCAACAAGTCGGCATCTCCCGTACAGACTGGACCTGGACCCCCTTGCTGGCAGACTTCGACAACAATGGATGGTTGGATATTTTTGTGGCTAATGGTATTGCCCATCGCCCCAATGACCTGGATTACCTTAAATATACTTCATCGCTGGCTTCAGCGGATAGTTTGCCTTCTCAATCACTCATCGATCGTATGCCTTCAGGTGAAGCAAAAAATTATTTCTTTAGCCAGACAGGTCATCTCATTTTTGAAGATAAATCACAAGCATGGAACCCTGAAGGGGCTGACATTTCCACTGCTGCAGCTTATGCGGACTTTGATAATGATGGTGACCTCGACCTTATAATCAACCGGATCAACCAGAAGGCCTGTGTATTGCGCAATGAATCCAGCCGGGAAAATCATTTTGTACAGATTCAACTGAAGGATACTGGTCACAATAAATTTGGGTTAGGTGCCCGGATAACTACCTATCAGCCAGCCGGGATCCAAATGCGTGAAATCTACCCTACCCGTGGGTTTCAATCTTCTTCCGACTACCTGGCCCATTTTGGGATGGGAACGGAAAAAATAATCGACAGCATACAAATTCAATGGGCCGATGGATATACTCAAAGTTTAAAAGACGCAGCTGTTGATTCCAGGTTGGTGGTCACACGAAATGGTCAGCAGTGGAGGCTGGCTAAAACTATTGAAGCACCATTGTTCCATATCGTAGATGCAGGTATAAACTTCATACACCGGGAAAACGAATACAATGATTTTGGCCGCGAAAAATTGCTGTTGTATAAATTATCAACCCAGGGACCGGGTTGCGCAGTAGGCGACCTCAATGGTGACGGGATGGATGATATATGGATAGGTGGGGCACACGATCAGCATGGGCTTACTTATCTTCAAAACAAGGAGGGTCGGTTTGTGGCTCTCTCCCAGTCCAGTCTGGAGATGCATGCACCGTTTGAGGACGTGGACGGGGTATTGGTGGATGTCGACAATGATAAAGATCTGGACCTCATGGTGGCATCAGCCGGTTATCAGGTTGAAAATCAGTTGTTGTTGGTGGATCGTTTGTACATCAATGATGGAAGGGGTAACCTGAGTTATAGACAGGAAAGTATGCCTTCGCTTCCTCATATGAGCAGTTGTCTGGCCCCGCATGATTTTGACGGAGACGGGGACATCGATATTTTTGCCGGAGGAAGGGTCTCGCCATTTTATGGATTTAATACGGACTCCTATTTGCTCATCAATGACGGCCATGGAAATTTTAGCATTTCTGATGATCCGGTAACCAAAGGATTGGGTATGGTAACCGATGCTGTCTGGGCCGATGCAGACCCGGCACCCGGAAAAGAACTCATTGTATGTGGCGAATGGATGCCCATCACTATTATTTACCGTCAAGGCGCTCAATGGAAAAAAAGAACCATACCGAATACTCAAGGCATATGGCAAACGATTGAATCCGTTGACCTGGATGGAGATGGGGATGAGGATTTAATAGGTGGAAATCTGGGGTTAAATAATGATCTGGTGGTTTCAACGGAACAGCCGGCAAAATTGTACATCGGCGATTTTGATCAAAACTCCAGTCCGGAGACCCTGATTTCCTATTTCAGATCAGGTAAAGAGTATTCCTTTTTTTCAAAAGATGAACTTACCGGTCAATTGATCTACCTCAAAAAAAGGTATACCGATTACCACAGTTTCGCCAGTCAGACCTTTGATCAGGTTTTTCCTTCTTCTTTGCAGGATAAAAGTTTTAAAAAAATAACCGGTTTGCAAAGCAGGATTTTTCAGAATACAGGTAATGGAAATTTTGACCCGGTCGACCTGCCATTTGAAGCACAGAGCACAGCGGTATTTGCCATTGCTCCGGATGACTTTAACGCAGATGGCCTTCTGGATATACTGCTAGGAGGAAATTTATTGGAGACTCATCCTTCATTTGGGCGCCTGGATGCCGGTCATGGGGTCTTGTTGATCAACCAGGGTAACATGAAATTTCAAACGATCCCTCCTGCTGAAAGCGGAATATTTATTGACGGGGCCATCCGGGATATAAAACGATACCATACCCATGGTAAAACCAGCTATTTAATTGTCAGGAATAATAATACGCCGGTTATTATCGAACCCCGTTGAATCCAAGGCCTGGGATCTGTAAATAATCTAAAAACCCGGATAGACAGGAGTCCTTTTAGCAAAAAACAAAATGATTCCAAACAGCAGCTTTTACTTTGAATAAATCAGGAATATGAAACGGGGCCCTCTATTGGAATCCTGGTCATCAATGATAAATCAGTATGGGCTGCAGCGCGTCCATTAATAACACAAAAACCCAAGGGCGATAAACCCCTTTACAATAAATGGATTCAAACCTTACTGGTATTGATTTTATTAGTCTCGATCAATTTTTAGTCAACCTCTTCGGGTATTAAATTTTAAATCTTTTAACAATTATCTTACCCCTTACCTTAAAATTCATTTAAAGTATATAGCAGGTCTTTCAAACAGGCACTTAACTTATATATCTCCGGCATAATTTTTATAAATTTGGGACTTTCAAATCAATTAACAGCCCTCCATGAAATCTTTGTCCCTGGTTTTGTTTTTAGCTCTTCCCTTTTTATTGATTTCCCAACCTGAAACGAATCAGCGGCCGAGTACAGGCAGGGAAAAACGGATTGCATTTATACAACACGAAAGGTTATCCGATATCAGTCCGTACAAAGACTTAAAATGGAAATTACTCCATCCGGGTAATATGAGCGGCCGGTGCACCGATGTTTTTGGTATTCCGGGTAATAAAAATATTATTTATGCCGGTTTTGCCTCCGGTGGTTTATGGAAAACAATAGATGCCGGTAAAACCTGGAAACCTTTAATGGATCGACAGGCAACCCAGTCCGTCGGCAATATCACCATCAGTCCTTCCAACCCGGAAATCGTTTATGCAGGCACCGGGGAAGCCAATATTTTCAGAGCCTCCCTGCCGGGCTTAGGCGTCTTTAAATCCAGCAATGGAGGAGACTCCTGGAATATGATCGGTTTGGAAAATACCGGGACCATTGCCAGAATAGTGGTCCATCCTGCTGATCCCAATACCGTGTATGTTGCCGCCGGTGGCAATGAATGGAGTAAAAATGAAGACCGTGGACTTTTTAAAACCACCGACGGTGGACTTAATTGGAAAAAAATCCTGTATGTCAACGACAAAACAGGAGCTGCGGATTTGGTAATGGACCCCGTAGATCCCAACACTTTGTACGTCAGTATGTGGACCCGTATCCGTAAACGATGGAGTGATCCCGTACCAGAAAATGGTGATCATATCTACAAAACAGTCGATGGCGGGGCAACCTGGAAAATCATAGACAAAGGCCTCCCCGACACTAAACTCACCGGCCGGATTGGTTTAGCCAATACGCCGGCCAATCCAAATGTCCTGTATGCGTTTGTCGATAATCATGATAAAAAAAGAGAGCCGAACCCTGGTGAACAAGACTCTTATCATCGGCCCAAAATTGTAGTCATCAAGGGTGCTGAAGTATACAAGAGTACAGACAAAGGTGAAACCTGGCGATTGATGAGTATGCACGATGATTATATGGAATTTTTTTCGGGAACCTACGGCTGGGTGTTTGGACAAATCAGGGCACACCCTAAAGATGAACATAAAATTTACCTCATGGGGCTCGATCTGGCGTCCAGCGCTGATGATGGGAAGACCTGGAAATCCCTGACCAGGGGTGCTAAAGGTGTTGCAGCCCGTGTGCACGGTGACCACCATGCTTTATGGATTGACCCTACAGATCCCAACTATATGATCAATGGTAATGATGGTGGTGTCAATGTCACTTTTGACGGCGGACTCACCTGGAAAGATTTTTACCATGAAATCCCAACCACCCAGTTTTATAATATCACTTATGACCCGCGCACTCCTTTTTATATCTATGGTTCCATTCAGGATGAAGGCAGCATTCGCATGAACAGCACCTCGACATATAACCCACTCGATCGGACTACCGGCAAATACGATTGGGTACCTGGTGGCGAAGGGACACGCATCGTCATTGACCAAAAAAATCCGGATATCATCTATTCTTCAAGTTATTACGGCCATATCATGAAAGGCGACCTGGGTCGATTGGGAAAAAGAAATGCCAGTGTATCCATTGATCCTCCGGCTGCAGTCCTGGGCGAAGAACCCCGAGGCGAATGGCTGGCCGCTACCTCTCTTTCTCCACACGATGGCACGACCGTTTATCATGGTTTGCAGTATGTATTAAAAACCACCGACCAGGGTAAAACCTGGCAAAAAATCAGTCCGGACCTCAGCCAAAATTCCAAAGAAAAGATCGGTAACCTACCCTATCGGATAAACTATCAGGCGATCACCGCCCTGGTGGAATCACCGCGGAAACAAGGCCTGATTTATGCCGGTACGGATGATGGAAAGGTGCACTTTACCACTGCAGAAGGCGATGGAAAATGGTCGGATATCAGCAAAGGATTAAGAACCCACGCCGCAGTGAGTTATATCGAACCTTCGAAGCATAGTGACGGCACAGTCTACCTGGCTATGAGTGACCGGAGAGAAGATAATATCAATCCCCTCATCTATAAATCATCCGATTATGGTGCGACCTGGACTAATATCACTTCCAATATGCCCTATGCACCGGTAAACGTCGTCCGGGAAGATCCGTTTGATAAGGAAAAAATTTATGTCGGTACCGATATGGGGATCTATGTCAGTAAAGATGATGGCAAAACCTGGGAATCACTACAAGCCAATCTACCAGCTTCTGTTTCGGTACAGGATCTGTTTATTCATCCTGTGACCAAACAAATCGCTATCGCAACGTATGGACGGGGTGTATGGATTATGAACAAACCGGAGAATTAGAGAATAGGTAGGTAGGAGGAAAGAGGCACCACCCCGGCCCTAAAGGGAGGTATACCACACTTTCGTCATGCTATTATTCGGATCTTAAATCTTTACACGTCATCCGATGCTGCGGATAGTAACGCTTTCTTAATTCAAAATTTCCTTCAACTTAGTTTCCAACTCTTGTCCGCGAAGGCTTTTGGCCAGTATGACCCCATCCTTATCCAATAAAAAATTCTGAGGGATACCCTGCACGCCATACATAGCAACAATTTTGCTTTTCCATCCCATCAAATCCGAAACGTGAGGCCAGGTCAGCATATCCTGATCTATGGCTTCGATCCACTTATCTTTTTCCTGGTCCAGGGAAACACCCAGGATATCAAATCCCTTCGATTTATACGCCTGGTATACGCCGACTACTGCAGGATTTTCCTGGCGACATGGCATGCACCAGCTTGCCCAAAAATCAATCAGCACATGTTTGCCTTTCAGCGAGGATAATTTAATAATCTTTCCGTCCGGGCTAATTCCCTCAAAATCAGGCGCGATCGTGCCAATGGCGGTTTTAGTAGATGCTTCGACTACGGTCTGCAGCCTTTGGCCAAAAAAACTAGCTTTAATTTCTGCGGACAGTGAATTGTATAATGGTTTGATATCAAGGTCTGGTGTCATCGATGCGGTCAAGCCCAGGTAAGCACTCAGCAGACTCGAAGGATGTTTCATGGCAAAATCTAAATTGGCTTTCGCTGCCCTGGCTTGAAATAGTTGCATCTGTGGTTCGATGCTGTCCAGTGCATCGAAGTCACCGGTGCTTTGTGCCTGATTAGCTTTTTCGTAGAGCTCCCTAAACTCAACTTCCAGGCCTTCATTTAGTTTTTTCACTTCCTGATTGAGCACATTGTTGGGCGTACCGGCGATTTCGAGTTGGGTGATATTTTCCCTGGTCCCTTTTATGGTAATCGTGCCGGGTTCTGTAAAAAACTGCACTGCCGAAGTTCCATCAGGGAAAACTAAATTGGCCAATCGTGGCTCTGAATCGGAAAATTTAAACCCAAACGCACCCTTCTTTATTTCAAAAGTGTCGATTTTACTGGAATCCTCTGCTATCACCCGGTACAGGGTCAAGGTCCCATCCGCAAAACCTGTTACATTACCGATGATGTTGGTCTGCTCTTCCTGTTTTTCATTGGATTGACAACCCCAGAAAGCAGCAATGAGCAGAAAACCCGGGATGATAAAAAGCGGTAAGTAGTTAATTTTCATAATAAGCGTCAGGCTAAATGGTTTTGGAGGCGCAAAGGTAAGCCAATTGTCATACCCGTGTTCAATTCTGTATACCCTTGTTTATAACCCCAGAAATTCTTTAATATGTGCTACAATGGCAAGCCGGGCTTTGCCATCCCCAAAAGGATTGGTGCCCCTCCATTCAGGGGCTTCGTAAGCCCAACGATAGTGCTTAAGTATATCCGTGTTGACCAACCTGCCGATCCCGACTTCCAACCCTTCGGGTCTTTCTGTATTTTCCCGGCAGACCAGCATTTTTTTTCTAAAGGCGGCGCATTCCTCCTGTAAACCCCCGCTATCACTGATTACAAATCTGGCTTCACTGATCAGTTTAAGCATTTCGTTGTAATCCAGGGACTCTATGACTTTTACTTTTCTGAAAATATATTTATGTGATTTGATATTGGGATTGTGCGTCATTGGAAAAATAAACTCAAGTTCCGGCAGCATATTGGCCAGTTCTTCAATTTCAGTAAATAGTTTTTTCATCCTTTCACCAAAATTTTCCCTCCGGTTGAGACTGACCAGGACTTTATTTCCATAAGTGATATCAAAATGAGTACTGGCACAGGCATCGATGATAGTATTTCCAGTCAGCCGGGCATGGTATATCCCTTCCGACCTGAGGTTGTCCATGGCTTTTTGTGTTGGCGCCCAGTGCAACGTGGATATCCTGGTGATCATTTGCCGATAACCTTCTTCAGGAAACGGGCTCATTAAATTATGTGTTCTCAGGCCGGCTTCGACGTGACCAATGGCTACTTTATTGTTGTATGCGCTGAGTGCACACGCGAAACTGCTCGAAGAATCCCCTTGTACGACCATTAATTTAGTTTCACCTTTGCTCAGGATGGAATCGAGTTTGAGCATGATGGATCCTATGGTATCTCCCAGGGAAGATTTGCTGCGCATAACATCGAGCCAATAATCGGGGGTAGGCAGGGTATGTTTAAATTGTTCATACATATCCTTGTGCTGTCCCGTAAAAACTATTTTAAACCGAAGGTTTTGTTTCTTCAATTCATCGATCACAGGAGATAATTTGATGATCTCCGGCCTCGTGCCATAACATACCAGTATCATTCAAAGGGCAAGATACGGGAGAAGGGTTGATTTTGTTTTTAACCCGGAATTCAGATACAATCAAATTGTAGCGTTTACCATCTAACTTTAGGCATTGCTCCTAATACAGCTCTTGCAGTATCCACCACCGTAAAGTACCTAAAAAATTTTCTCAGGTCACGGAGGCCTTTACTTAAGCAATTCTGAATATTGGTTTACAAACTTCGGCTATAAAATGTAATAAATGCTTCTATCCCGTAGGGATTTACCATAGGTAAAAACGTGTAAGGGTAAATACGGCGTCCTGTAGGTACGCCCTGTCATACATAAGGTTTTTTGTAAAGTTTATTGAAATACCTTATCCGTTTAAAAGGTCTGTATTGAAAATCTATTTACGACTTCATGATTTACTTCAGCGGTATTTTTTTACCATAATGAGGTGCCTACGCCACAGAACCAATGTTAACCAGGAGTTGCCCATTTTTTATAGTACCTATGGAATATTTAAAAATCAATATAACAAATACAAATAAATAGTAATGAATCATTCCCTCATCTACAAACTAATACAGACTATTTAGATGGAATTAACCTTTATTTTTGGCCTCCGATGAAGAAAGACAATGCTCAATGGTTTTTTTTAATTTGTCAAAACCTGCCCTTTTTACCGGAGTATGTCCAAAATTGGATTCGAATTGATTTTCATCCATCCCATTCCATTGATTTGGATCCCAGGGTAAAAATTCCCCGGAAGGATTAAATTGAGGCTCTGAATGAGGCATACTAAACTTGTTCCATGGACAGACTTGTTGGCAAATATCACAACCAAATACCCAATCGTCCATTTTTAACGAATAGGCCTCGGGTATATCCTTCTTCGTTTCAATCGTGAGATAAGAGATACACTGATTCGCTTTCACCAGGTAACCCTCCGGCCCAATAGCTTCGGTGGGACACGCATCAATACAACGCCTGCAGGTACCGCAGTGATCTGCAATTGGTTCATCATACTCCAGCTCGAGGTCACAAATAATCTCCGTCAAAAAAAAATAAGAACCATGCCTGGGGTGTATTAAAAGTGTGTTTTTCCCCTGCCAACCCAACCCTGCTTCAGCAGCCCATTGTCTTTCCATGACGGGAGCCGAGTCGACAAAATAACGCCCCTGAGCACCGGGAGCGATTTCCCGTTTAATCTCATTCCACAAAGTTTTTAATTTTTTCTTCAAGACTTTATGATAGTCGCGGCCGTAGGCATAAATTGAAATTTTAGGTGACCCCGGCTTCTGAAGGGATGGGGTGAAATAATTGTAGGCCATTGAAATTACAGAACGCGCTCCCGGCACCAGGGCCGTTGGATCCACCCGAAGCTGACGGTGATTTTCCATATAAGCCATATCTCCCTGATACCCTTTTTCTAGCCATTCGGCCAGTTGGTGTTCAACGCTATCTAATTTGACTGCTCTGGCAATACCCACCTCTAAAAACCCGGATGCCATGGCTTTGTTTTTGATCCATTCCGTCCGCTCTGATGAATTCATGTCTTACCCTTAGTACTTTTGTATAAAATTCTAAACTTGGCTAAGATAACAGTTTTGGGAGGTGGTATGGTCGGTAGCGCAATTGCCAGGTCGATGGCCAATCATCATAGTGTCCGGTTAGCTGACCGCGATCCAAATGCATTGCGAAACATAGAGCATCATCAGATTAAGAAAATCAAAGCCGATCTCAGTGACCGCGCTGTCCTTAATAAAATTATTCAGGGGACTGATCTGGTCATTGGGGCTGTCCCCGGGTTTATGGGATTTGAGGTCATGAAAAATATCATTGAAGCGGGCTGTCATTTGGTCGATATCTCATTCTTCCCTGAAAATGCCCTTGAACTGGATAAATTGGCCAAAAAGAAAAAAGTCACCGTAATCTATGATTGTGGGGTTGCCCCCGGTATGGATAATATCCTTCTGGGCCATCATGATTTGAATATGAAGGTGAAACTATTTTCATGTTATGTCGGTGGTTTGCCCAAGATCAGAAATTTCCCTTTTGAATATAAAGCCCCGTTCTCCCCTTCAGATGTGCTCGAAGAATATACCCGCCCGGCCCGATTAAAAGAAAAAGGTGTTGAAATCGTCAAACCCGCACTGACCGACCTGGAATATATACGAGCACATCAGGGCATGAAACTGGAGGCTTTCAATTCAGATGGATTAAGGTCCCTCCTGATTACGATGAAACATATCCCTGATATGAAAGAAAAGACCCTGCGTTATCCCGGCCATGCAGCGCAGATGGAATTTTTAAGGGAAGCCGGTTTATTGGACAAAAAAACTACCAAGACCAAATTGGGTCCGGTAGTGCCCCTGGAACTTACGAGCCAGCTATTGTTCAAACATTGGAAATATAAACCGGAAGAAGAGGACTTTACATTTATGCGGACAATTATTGAAGGGTTGGAACAAGGCAAAAAAATCCGCTATACCTATGATCTTTATGATGAATACGACAAAAAAACAAAGCTGAGTGCTATGGCCCGGACTACCGGACTTACTGCTTGTGCAGTAGCTGAATTGGTGTTGGTTAAAAAATTATCAGCACCCGGTGTTTTTCCTCCTGAAACCCTGGGCAGGGATAAATTTTGTTTTGATTTTATCCTGGACTATTTGAAAGCCCATAATATCCATTACAAAAAGAAAAAGAAATATTTATAACCTTCCAGTCTAGAGTTTTTCCTTCAACCAGGCCAGCGTTTCTTCCCACATACCGGTAGTATACGCATGTCCTACCCCTTCATAAATCTTGTACTTAAACTGTCCCGGGGTACCCATTACACCATATACTTTGGTCAATGATTCGTTGATATACTTTTGACCTTCCAGGGGCTCCAGCGGATCATCAGCCCCGGATAAATTTAATAAAGCCCTGGGGGATATACAAGCCATAATACTTTCGGTATCAAAATATTTCATCAGCCCGTCTACATAATAATAAATACCATGGCGGCCTAGGGACTGATTTTTGATCAGGTCGGCGTTGCGTGTGATACAGGATACCGGGACCGTCACTTTAATCCGTTGATCCAAAGCTGCCAGGTAAAATGCCCGGAAACATCCCATGCTTAATCCTATCGTGGCAATCCTCCTGGGATCAACTTCGGTCCGGGTGACCAGATAATCCAGCGCCAGTTGATCGTCTCTCACCATCATGCCCCAGTGATTTCGACCCTTCCACATATTGATTTTAGCCCAGGTCAGTTCTTCAGCACCGCCCTTTTCCCCAGGGCCATCAGGCCCTTTGCCCGATCGTTCCCCGAATGCATAGGCATCGATAGCCATGACGATATATCCTGCTTTTACCAGTTCCAAACCGGGACTGAAAGCAATCAATTTGGAAGCAAACAATTCATCTTTGCCATGCGCATATTCCCCTCCATGATAATGTTGATAGAGGACAGCAGGTGCATTCTTAATTATCCCCAAGGGAAGGAGGATAACACCCGGAACAATGGCATCAACCCCATTAAAAAACTCGAAGGATTCGATAATATAACCTGGTTTTTCCTCCCTCGATAAAATTTTAACGGCGAGTGATTTGGGCCTCGGGGGCAGGTCACCGAAACATTTCCAGATCGTTTTGCGGATTTCCAGTTGCCTGGTTAACCACTCCGCTTTTGATTTTGGAACTGTAAATTCTTTTAGGGTAAACGTGTGGTCCTGGTAGACGGCTTGTGCTTTCAAATTAACCTGGAATAAAAGGATGAATAAAAATTGGATAGGGATGGATTTCATTGATTTGGAGCTTGGTGTTTATAATTCGAGCGGTTTAATTTGTACAAGATGTTTAAATGGGGTATATCCTGTCAGATATACACTCATTCCGGGAATCCTGGGTTCTGCACCCCTCAACTGGGTCCATCGATGTTCATTTTTACCTGGTCCAAACTGGATTGCGGAACCTTGATGGGTATACGTTGCCTGGCCTTCTGGTAATAAGTACACTTCAGCCGATTCTTCAGTATTTTCTACATTGGATAATTTTCCTCCTGCTCTGAAACTTAGTTCAACAGCAACTGGTACACCATCTGTGCCTTCGATATCGATTTCCAGGTTCCAGTTTTGATTTTCAAAATATATATCAACTGTATAATTTAAGACCTGAATTTCGCTTTTGGGTCGTTTGTCCCTGGGCATTTTTTCCCAATTGCCATCACCCGGCAAACTGTCTTTTGGAAAAGGCTGAAAATATGGTCCTTCGAGTGTTTGATTTAAACGATATCCTTTGTTTGTTTTAATTATTTGCTCGGGAATGAACTGTCCTTTTCCAAAAAATGCAGTGGATAACCGAATAGCCTGTATGACAGCATGATGGTGATGTAAAGTAAACCAGGTGGAATTTTTTGCCAGCAAACTGACATCCGTCTGGCCCTGTCGCCAACGCACTAAGCTGGAGGACACAAAAAATTTTTCGTAATTCAAAGGCAGGCTTTCCACAGGTATATTTTTACCCAACCTTTCATCTTCCAGCAGGTAAGGAAGTATCCCGGTTAAGTTTTTGACTCCTACGCGTTGTTCAATGGCAATTTTCATTGCGGAGTAAGTCCCGCTTTGATCCAGGACACTCATATACCAATAAGGGTAATAATAGGCCGCAGCATTTCTGGCTTGATATTGATCCTGTCTTCGCGAAGCTTCGGTAACCATTTCACCGTTAGGATGCAGGTAATACAAAGTCATGTCCAGATTGCGCCGGACCGGATCATATAATGCCGGCATTCTCATCAGGCGGGCTATGGTAATCAGGCAGCGATCAGTCAGGGGGGAATATACCGCAGCGCTGCGCTCCGTAAATTGGCCGTCTTCATCGATATCAATACCTTCAGCCAACCAGCTATCGATTCTCGCACGGTATCGCGGATCCGGAAACAAGTCATAGAGTCTCGACAAGGCCATACTATTGACCCAACGGTGATTCGGCGTATGAATACCGCCAATAGTCAGTGCTTCACCGGCAAGGATTAAAAATGATCTTAGCCTGGTGCGCAACATTTCATGACTTCCGTTCAGGTCCAGGGCAAGTAATTTATAACTCAGTGCAAGGGGTTCCACCACAAAACCAGTGTCGGGTGTGGAGTGGAAATTGGTGGTCAATAAGTCAATGGTACCATCCGGGTGCTGGTATCGAAGCAGAAAATCTATAGCTTCCATCATAGCCTCTTGCAAAACCGGGTTATGAAAAAATTTCGATAGCGGGCTGACATAGGCGGTGGCCAATGTTTGGATCAATCCGGCTGTGCTAGCCGCATGATAAATTTGAAAAGCATCCGGAATTCCTCCAAAATGAGGATGGGCGGGATCTTTTATACGGGAAGACAATAGTTCCGGTATCTGCTCATCCAGGGACTGAATCAACCTTTCGATCAGAGGGGTTGATACCGGCTTGTTTTTACAGGACCAAGCCATAAAACCTGATGTGGTGACCAGGCCAATAGCGGTATGTTTAATAAAAGCCCTTCGATACATAAATGCTCCAACCGGAATATCAATCAATATACAAAATTTCAATCCGATGAATCACGGATGAATCCTTACATTTATTCATCACAATTAACTTCAGCAGCCGATTATGGACAGAAAAGAATTTTTACAAAAGAGTATACTCGGAACAGCCGCTTTAACGGCTCCACCTTTCTTAATCCGCAACCAGGAAGCCCTGCTCCCAACTGTATTAATCGGGTCAGGGTGGTGGGGTACAAACATCATCCGAGAAGCAATAAAAAGCGGCAAAATAAAGGTTGCTGCGATCTGTGACGTGGATGATGCCCAATTGGCAAAATGTAAAGAGGAAATCGATAAATTATGCAATGACCGGCCTAAAATATATAAGGATTACCGGGAATGCCTGAGCAAAGAAAAGCCCCAGATCGCCATTGTCGCCACTCCGGATCACTGGCATGCCCTGATCGCCATTGAAGCCCTCAGAAGTGGGGCCCATGTATTCCTGGATAAACCCATCAGCCACACCATACTGGAAGGGGCAGCCATCTTAAAAACTGCCCGCGACACCCAACGCACCTGTATTGTTGATTTCCATCGACGTTATTCACCCCATAATGTCAGCGGAATGCAATTTCTAAAATCAGGAAAAGCAGGCACTATCAAAGAAGTCAAAGCATTTGTACAATATGGTGGTGGACCTATGAAAAAAGAAGAACAACCACCTGCGCCCAGGGGCCTCGATTGGGATATGTATTGTGGTCCCGCTGAACTCCTCACTTACAATAAAGGCATGCATCCCCGGGGCTGGAGGCAATATACCAATTTTGCCAACGGTATGGTGGGAGACTGGGGACCGCATTGGTTTGATCAAATACTTTGGTGGACCGAAGAACCCGCTCCAAAAAAAATATTTTCTCTGATCACAGCAAATGACCGGGAATCTTTTGCAGATGCACCTACAACTCAAACTGTGATGTTCCAATTTGAATCGTTCAATTGTACCTGGGATCACAGCCTGTTTAATCCACACAATGAACGCAAAACAGAAAATGTAGGGGTCTATTTTTACGGTACCGAAGGGGTATTTCACATGGGCTGGCAGAAGGGATGGACATTTTTCCCTAATGATTCCAAGAAAGAAACCCTCCATGAAGAACCCAAACTCAATCTCCCCGACCTTCAAAACATCGATCTGGTGTGGCAGGATTTTTTGAAGTGTATTCAATCCGGACAATTGCCCCATGCCGATATCGCTAAAGGTAGACAGGCGACCAATATGGCTTTGTTGGGGATGTTGTCTGCCAAGATTGGCCGCAGTATAACCTGGGATGATAAAAACAATTCAATTATAAATGACCCGGAAGCGAATAAACTCCTGAAGCGCAACTACCGGGGAGAATGGAAATATCCGGTTTAAGAAAATCACTGCTTTTACACCGTCATAGATCGAACAGCATTAACTAAGTAGTATTTAAGAAATTAAGTGAAAAGGCTATAATGATTTAGGGCGCACGACAAATTGCACATATTGCCAAAGCCCGACCGATCCGAGGAGTCGGATAATTCCGATCCGAGTGTTCGGATTGACTCGGGACAGTCGCACGAACCAAACCAGTGCAATCTGTCGTGCGCCCATGATTTATAGAAAATTCCTCTTCAGGAAACTATGATTAACTTTGTAATATCATAGTTAAAATTTGCATCTTTTATTAATGGCTAACCTATTATTGAATACTGGCACGGCATCATTCAATGAATTGATATCCAATGGAAAAACCTATAGAGTTCCCGCTTATCAGCGAGACTATTCCTGGGAAAAAGAATTTTGGGAAGATCTATGGTTGGACATTTTAGAGCTACCTGTGGAGAAATATCACTACATGGGTTATATTGTTACTCAAGAAGACGATACGGATAAAAAGACTTTTTTTTATTATTGATGGTCAACAACGCCTTACCACACTGAGCATTTTGATAATTTCATCAATTCATTTGTTGAATGAATGGGTAGAACGTGGAATAGATTCGGAAAATAATAAAATCAGGATTGAAAAATTAACCGAAAATTTTTTAGGTAATTTTTCAACTTCGAAGTTGACTATTTCACCAAAACTGGTTTTAAACAGAAACAATAATGATTTCTATAAAAGTTTTTTGATGTATCATCGAAAACCACCTCCTATTAATAAATTAAAACCATCTGAAAAAAAATTATGGCAAGCTTATGAATATTTCAATGAAGTACTCATAGCCAAATTTAATAACAACTCTGGTGAAGATCTTGCTCACTTTATTGACGAATTAGTTTCAAACGCTTTGTTATTCACAACGATTAATGTAAGTGATGATTTAAATGCATATAAAGTATTTGAAACATTAAACGCAAGAGGGGTAAAGCTTTCTCCATCAGATTTGTTGAAAAATTTTCTTTTCTCGATCGCTTTCGATTCAAATTCAACGGATTTAGAGGAAACAGAGCGGAGATGGCAAAATATTAATGACTCACCAGGCAAAGCTGACTTCGCTGTTTTTTTAAGACATTTTTGAAATTCGAGGTATGAGCTCGTACGCATAACAAATTTATTCAGAACAATAAAATCTACCATTCGCACACCCCAACAGGTTTTGAACTTTTTAAATGACCTGGAAAATTTGGCAGTAGTCTACGCCGCTTTTGAAAATCCAGGAGACCCTATTTGGAACAAAGAACAAAGATCGTACATAAGGACGCTAAATTTGTTTGGGGTCACCACCTGGTATTCATTAATGCTCATCGCAAAACAAAAATTCAATGATGAAGAATTTACAAAATTATTACATGAACTAAACGTAATAACTTTTCGATATACTGTTATCTCAGGTCTGCATACGAATGAAATTGAAATAATTTTTAACAGGCTCTCTATTAAAATCTATAATAATAAAGTCACTTCCGCAGCCCAGTCATTCCAGGAATTAAAATCTATTTATGTGGATGATGAAAATTTTGAACAGGCCTTTTCAACTAAATCCATCAATACTA
>JAWXBI010000271.1:0-10567 GCA_034439915.1 Saprospiraceae bacterium
ATAAGACTGGCTCCTTCGATCCGATTAGGTCGGATCGCCTTGTCTAATCCCGAGCTAATCGGGACAAAATAGCTAATTTTCAAACTCTCCCGCATAAGGTGGGACAGGGTATTTAGAGGTACCCTATAGATTTACTTTTTTCTATTGAATGATGATAAAACCTCAACTATAATGAATCCATTTTTAAAGTCCTTTATTGTCATCTGTGGCCTGGCAATGACAGGTCAAATTCTTATTTCCTGTAAAAAATCAGCCCATCCGATCACCAATTCCTCTCTGATCCTCAATGGAAATATGAACCTGGTTTATCAATCCTGCGGAAACGGGGATACCACCCTTCTTTTTATTCACGGCTGGTGTATCAATAAAGAATACTGGCAACCGCAGTTTGAAAATTTTTGCAACCGGTATAAGGTCGTTGCTCCGGACCTTCCGGGATTTGGCCTATCCGGAAAAAATAGGACAGACTGGTCATTTGAAACCTATGCGCAGGATATAAAAAACCTGATAGAACAACTTAATCTGAAAAATGTAATCCTGATAGGGCACTCCATGTCCGGCGACCTGGTATTAAAAACCGATGTGGCATATCCCGATCATATCATTGGACTAATCGGCATAGATAACCTGCACCAACCCGGTAAACCTATGGACTCCATCCAACAGGCAGGTACCGATAGTTTTTTTCAAGCCATGCTGGCCAATTATCAATCCACGGTAGAAAAAGAAATGCCGCCCTATTTGTTTCAGTCATCCACACCGGATAGTATAAAACAGCGGGTAATGAAAGACATCCTTCAAACGGATCCGGTGATTTCTGTAGAAGTGTCCCGTGCCCAGGTAACCATTTCACAGCAAGAGCAGGACATGATGCGACAAATTCACCATCCGCTTTGCCTGGTCAACAGCGATGCTTTTCCGACAAGGCTGGATTCATTGAATAACTATTGTGCACACGGGACTAAACTCTATCTCATACCCGGTTCAGGGCATTATCCTATGATAGAACAACCTTCAGCATTTAATAATGCCCTACAGCGGGCGATCTGGCGTCAATGAAGGATCTGGATTAATGACGGGTTTTTTGCTCCAATAACTGGCAAGTAATGAGCCCGTAATATTCATCAAGGGGCCAAACAAAGCCGCAGCCAGTCCCACAGTAGCTGCCTTTCCCATTTGAATAGCAAGCCCTGAAGCCAGTCCGCCGTTTTGCAAGCCCACCTCAATCGCTACAGTCCTGCAATCCTGCTCTGGAAGTTTAAAAAGCTTGGCCAAATAAAAACCAAAAAGAAATCCGGCCAAATTGTGGATCAAGACTGCCAACAGCAACAAAGCACCCACAGTGACCAGGGCATCATGTCCTGCAGCAGTGACCGTCATGATGACATAGGCTATACCCGCCATGGAAATTAATGGTAAAATTTGGGGCAAATATTTTTTTAATTGAACAGAGAAATTCTTTATACCAAAGTGTATCAGGATAATTACAGCAATCTGTATTAATAATCTAAACACAAAGCTTCTCAAACTCAAACTATCCATTGAAAATAAGTTAGATATTGTGTCTATTAACTTTTGACCGTTAATTAGAACAATTATCATTAACATGACCAGAAATCCAATATAAATGGGCATTTTACGATTTGCTAAGTAATATCGGTTGATGATATAACCAATTGCAATAGGCAGAATGACGATTTTAGTGATATCCCACATCATTTTCCAAAAATTGATGTCAATGTATCCACCTCCTAATGTCTTCATAAAAAATGGAGTCAGAAAAGGAGCCAATAAAGTAGCGCAGGACGTAATGGTGATGGACAGGGGCACATTGGCCTTAGCGATGTAGGCCATCACATTGGAAGCTAAACCGCTTGGGCTGCTTCCGATCAAAATGATACCGGCCGCAATCTCCGGAGGGAAATTGAATAACAAGGTAATAAAGAACCCAACAAATGGCATGATGGAAAACTGGCAAAACAAACCAATAAATACCCCTTTAGGATTGCGGATCACACCCATAAAATCCTCCGCGGTCATGGTGGTCCCCATACCAAACATGATGACTTGCAACATCGGCAATACCAGGGTGGTTAATTTGACCCCACCGACTTCGATAAAATATTGAGGAAAAAAATAGGCAACCAGTACAGCAATGACTATAAAAATAGTGTAGGCGTATTTTTTCATTACAATCGGAGTATTTAAGGGCAAAATACAAAAACCTCTGAAGTAGCGGAGACTTTAGTCGCCGTTTGATTTATTTAAAGGTCGAATAATTTTATAATGCTTGCTGAAGCAAGTTCAGCGACTAAAGTCGCCGCTACGAACCGGACATTAACTGCTTGCTGAAGCAAGTTCAGCGACTGATCCTGTCTGGGCGGGAGCCACTACGAGGACCGCTACGAGCCCCGTTTTTTCTTCCGGTTCCCAAAGTGTTTTAACAGGGTAATTTCTTTAGCAGTAAGTGATCTGAAATGACCACGAGGAAGGTCCTTTTTATTTAATCCGGCATAAGCCACCCGGTCCAGCTTGGTAACCTCATACCCCAGTTGTTCGAATATCCTGCGGACGATCCTGTTTTTACCGGAGTGCAGGGTGATACCAACTTCATTTAACGGGGAGCCTTCGATATAGCTTATCCCATCTACTTCAGCTTTGCCGTCATCCAGTAAAATCCCCTGGTCGATTTTTTGAAGATCGGTGGGATTGAGGTTTTTATTCAATACGACATGATAGATTTTTCTTACTTCACTACTCGGATGACTAAGTATTTTGGCTAAATCACCATCATTGGTCAACAACAACAGGCCGGTAGTCATCCTGTCCAATCTGCCCACCGGATATACTCTTTGTTCTATCTTTGAACCAATGATATCCATCACCGTCTTTCTGCCTTTTTCATCGCTCGACGTGGTGATCGTATCTTTTGGTTTGTTCATCAGCAAATAAACCAGGTTTGATTCTGGTTTTAAAACCTTGCCCTGATAAGTAATGCGGTCCTTAACCTGGATACGATGACCGGGTTCAGTCACGGGATTGCCATTGATCCATACTTTGCCCGCCCGGATCAGGACATCTGCTGCCCGGCGGCTTGCAATACCACACGAAGCCACATATTTGTTGAGCCTCATATCATCAGCACTCATTTCACGGCCGGGGACTGAGGATGGTTTTTGTTTTTCAGGTTTGGACAAAAGAAATCAATTGTAGGTTAAAAGTAGCCTTAATATCACGAAATCGGACACAGGCGAGGATGTCAATGAATGCTAATGGTGAGGTAAGGGCCTCCGTTTAATCCGGTTCGAAGCCCAGGATTATACTGAACTTGCCATAACTACCAAACCGTTTTTTGTCGTTTTCGGCGATGATTTTGTCAAATCCAAAACCATAATCAAAACCCAACAAACCAAACATAGGCAAGAATACCCTCATCCCCATTCCCGCTGACCTTTTGAGATCAAAGGGGTTGTAGTTTTTACTTCCTATCCAGGCATTCCCCCCTTCCAGAAACGTCAATAAGAAGATCGAAGAGTTGGGGTTTAGGGTAAGCGGGAAACGGAGTTCCATAGTGAATTTATTAAAAATAGTGGCACCCCCACTGGTGGCCGCATTGGCAGCCAAATCGGCGACTTCATAACCCCGAAGCGCCAAGATATCGCGGCCGGTGATCCCATAGTTTTGGTTACTTAATCCATCACCTCCCAATTCAAATCGTTCAAAGGGGACTAATCCAATCTTATTACTATAAAATCCAAGCAATCCCATCTTGGCCTGTAGCTTTAAAACCAGTTTACCAGCTAGTGTAGCGTACCACTGGGCATCCAGCCTCCATTTGTGGTATTCGACAAATTTGAAAACTTCCTGAGGGGAACCGTCCGAGTTGAAGTTTTTACGGAACAAAGAATAAGGTGGCGTTAATGAAATCGTCAAAGAAATATTGGAACCGGATTTAGGAAACAGGGGATCATAGATGGTATTGCGTGCAAAGGTTTGTTTAATGCTAAAGTTGTTGTAACTGCCCCCTTCAATTGGAAATCCTGTACGGGGATCTACAAATGACCGGTCGCTGCCAAGGCTGCCTGCTAATTTGATGTTTTCGATATTGAGGGTAGTGTTGGTGACAAAATTGTCATCCGGCCATTTTAATTGAGAACCAAGCCCAACATAACCGCGGGTGATCTGCATTTTTCCCAAGCCAAATAATTCCTGGTTGAATTTGGTCAAAAAAGCGCCTATCGTAAACGAATTTGCCCGTTTACCACCCAGCCAGGGTTCCGTAAAGGAGAAATTATAGGATTGATAAAATTTACCGTTTGATTGACCGCGCAACGAGAGTTTTTGTCCATCCCCGGTAGGCAGGGGATCCCATTGTTTTTTATTGAACAAATTGCGCATTGCAAAATTATTGAAAGTAACCCCAAGTGTACCGATCACTCCCTGGAACCCTCCCCAACCAGCAGATAACTCCAACTGGTCAGATGGTTTTTCCGCCACAGAATAGGTGATATCCACAGTACCCCGCTGCGGATTGACGTCCGTATCCATATTGACTTTTTCCTGGTCAAAATAGCCCAGGTTGATGATCTGTCGCTGGCTCCGTATAATATCGGACCGGCTGAATTTTTCCCCGGGTCGGGTACGTAGTTCACGCCGGATCACGTGTTCATGGGTACGGTCATTGCCGATGATATTTACTTTGTCTATGGTAGCCTGCGGCCCCTCATAGATGCGCATTTCAAAATCTATACTGTCATTGTAAATAGAAACTTCGGTGGGTTCGACACGGAAAAATAAATACCCATCGTCCATATACAGACTGCTGACATCCCGTCCGTCCTGGCTAAACTTAAGCCTTTGTTCCAACAATTCCTGATTATAAACATCGCCTTTTTTGATGCCCAGGTAAGTATTTAGTTGTTTTTCATCATGGATTGAATTGCCTTTCCAGGTAATATTGCCGATATGAAACCGGTGGCCTTCTTCCACAATCAATTTGAGGTTGAGGGTCCCATCTTCGTTTCGCCAGATACTGTCCCGTAAAAAACGGGCATCCCGAAAGCCGACCGTATTATAATATTTGATGACCTTGACCTTATCCTTTTCCAGTTCTTCCTTTACTAGTTTGGATTTACCGAATATTTTACCTTTTTGTTTGGTTTCCGCGAGTTTGCTTCGTAGCTTTTTATCGGAGATCAGCTCATTTCCTTCAAATATGATCTGTTCGATTTTTACCCGGTCTTTGGTATTGACGTCGAATTCCAGGACAATGCCATTGCGCAATTTGGAATCGCGTTTTTCCAGAACTTTTACCTCTATATCATAAAACCCTTTGTCTTTAAAAAACTCCTGGATCTGGTTGATTGCTGTCTGTTTTTTATTTTCAGTGACTACATCATTTTTATTGATAAACCGTTTAAGTTTTTCATTGAGATCTTCATGGTAGGTTTTTTTGATGCCGATATAATTGTACCGGGCCAGACGGGGCCTTTCCTGGAGATGGATTTCCAGGTCGATGATGTTTTCTGTGATATTTTCCCGGATGATATCTACCTGAGTAAACAATTTTAGGTTCCAGAGGGCCCGGATGGCTTTTTGGATTTCGGGTCCGGGAACGGTGACCTTGGATCCGCTTTTAAGTCCGGTCACGCCGATGATGGCATTGGCATCGCTGTTAAACGTCCCGGTAACAGTGATCTTTCCTATTTCATAGGGTTTGGGCAAGTCGTAATCCATATAAGGCAACAGGGTATCCTGTTGGGCATGGATTAGCCCAATAAAAAACAATCCTGCTACCAGGGCAATACCTCTGCAAATCGACTTCATGTTATCACTTGGATTAATCTTAAACGAAATCAATCGAACATTCATACTTGGGTTCATTTTCGTTTAACAATGTTTTAATTATTGGTTTTGTGTTCTACGACGGGTATCAACTGGTCCGAAGTCATCCCGTAGCGCCTTTCGCGGTTTTGAAATTCCAGGATGGCAGACCAGAAGTCCTGTTTTTGTATGTCCGGCCAAAAAACAGGGGTAAAATAAAATTCAGTATAGGCGCATTGCCATAATAGAAAGTTGCTCAACCTTTGTTCCCCGCTGGTCCGAATCAGTAAGTCGGGGTCCGGGTAATGGCGGGTTTCCAGCTCGGCGGACAAGGTAGCTTCGTCTATGGTTTCAGGGTTTAGCAGCCCGTGTTTGACCTTGTTTGCTATCCTTCTGACCGCTTCGGTCATCTCCCAGCGGGCACTGTAGTTGAGGGCAAGGACTAAGGTCATTCCGGTATTTTGCGCGGTGGCCAGCATTCCTTCCTGTAAAGCCTTAAAGGATGCCTCTGGCAGCTGGGTGAGTTCGCCGATAGCCTCCAGTTTGATATTGTTTTCGTTCAGGGTTTTGACTTCCTGTCCTATAGTTTCAACGAGCAAAGACATCAGGGCGTTGACTTCCTGGGCTGGCCTGTTCCAGTTTTCTGTAGAGAAGGCATAAAGGGTCAGGTATTGAACCCCGATTTCGGCGGCAGCTTCGGTGCAGGCACGCACAGCTTTGACTCCATTGTGGTGGCCAAAAATGCGAGGCATACCCTGTCCCTGGGCCCATCGGCCATTACCATCCATGATGATGGCTACATGTCGGGGAAGTTTTGAAAGGTCTATCTGGGACTTCAAATCCATAGCGTACTTTACAAATCGGCTGCAAAAGTACTTAAAATCCAACAAGTTAGCCTAAAGATTTTTAGACGAAAACACGTTAAAAGCCACCCTCCTTATGGAGAATCCATGATGATACAGGGACTAATAAATAATGATTTTAAGCTAATTGTATTAAGTGCGAGAAAAATCATGTCGAATATCATCCCTGACTTAAAATAGGTTGAGTTCAAATAGTTATTCTAAATTACAATTTGGGGTTAATTTTACAACAGAATGAAAACCATCCTGATGTACCTCTCCGGGTTTGCGTGTCTTTTTATGATCCTGCAGGCCTGCAATCCGGTTTCCTGCCCTAAAACCAAAAACGAATTGATCAACCAATTCAATCAGTTTGTAAGTACCACCGTTAAAACGAAACAATATTATACTATCCGGGAATGGGAATCCAAGGACAAAGAATTCAACGGGTTTATACAAGACTGTTATCCTCTGGTGGATACCACATTTTACCTGGATGATAAACAAAAATTCTGGAGCGATGCCCTGAGGTATTATTTTAAACGGTACGACAACCGGGTTACCCTTGAACTGCTTCACGGCAAAAATCCCAATTCAAAAATTATTCTGACCCAGATCCGCTCGATCTGGTCCAATCCCGACGAAGCATTTACCCAGATCTTCAATGAAATCACCGGGTTAAAATTTGACGATGCCCTGGAAGCTGTCCGGGACTCATCAAACAACCTAGAACAATAGGCCAGAAAATCTATGTATGATGTCATCCTCAGTTTTATTACCGCTTTTTCTCTGACTTATCTGGCTATCCCCAGTATCGTGCGGGTAGCCAAAGCCAAACATATCTATGATGAACCGGATGACCAGCGCCGTTCGCACGATTCACCGGTTCCGCGGCTGGGTGGTATAGCCATATTTGCCGGGGTGGTATTGTCGGTAACCCTTTGGACTCCATTTCAGGTATTTGCTGATCTTCAGTATATCCTGTGTGCCCTGGTCATCATCTTTTTGATCGGTTTCCGGGACGATGTCATGCCTTTGTCCGCCTTGTATAAAATGGTCGGGCAGGTGTTTGCCGCTTTTATCCTGGTATTTAAGGCCAATATTAAACTCACCAGTCTGTATGGGATATTCGGTATTTACCAATTGCCGGATATCGCTTCGGTCCCGCTGAGCATATTTACGATTATTGTGATCATCAATGCATTTAACCTCATCGATGGGATCAACGGATTGTCGGGCAGTATTACTGTCCTGATCAGCATCACCCTGGGTTTGTGGTATTTGTTGATCAACCGGTTGGAGATTGCGGTATTGGCTTTTTCCCTGGCTGGTGCTATGATCGCTTTTTTAAAATACAATTTTACTCCGGCTAAAATTTTTATGGGTGATACGGGATCTTTATTGATCGGATTGGTATGTTCGACGCTTACTATTAAGTTTATAGAGTTACACCGGGAACTCCCGGATTCGATTTATTCTTTCAAAGCCGTGCCGGCAGTGGCCGTAGGTATCCTCATCCTGCCGTTGTTTGACACCCTTAGGGTATTCACTATGCGTATCTTGCGCGGCAGATCACCAATGTCTCCGGACCGCAATCATATTCACCATTTGCTGATTGATTCGGGGCTCAATCATATGCAAGCTACCGGCATCCTGGTTTCAGTCAATCTGTTATTTATATTTATGGTGTTTACGCTTCAGGGAATCGGCACCTTGAATTTATTGCTGGTCATCCTGGGATTTGCGACGTTGCTGAGCGGGTTATTGTTTTTGATTGCGAGGAGGAGGAGGATGGGGAGGTGAGGATTATAGGCCTGGAGAAAAGCGGTAACTAACCAACTGACTAACTGCAATTCGCTCGTCTGACCCGAGTGTGCAAAATATTTAAAGAAAAAGCCTAACCAAAATGAATAGACAGATTATTATAATATTGTTCTTGATTCCGTTTAAATTAATTGCTCAGATTGATTATGACGAGATTAAAAGAAAGAGTTTCTATTCAGCCGAGATTGATACGATTAAAGAAAAAATCTTGATTGTAGAAATGAATCATGCAATTGTCATTTTTAAACAATTAGATATAGGTTCTATCATAAAGAACACTGGTAATTCAGCCGATAATGGTTCTTTCAGGTACTTTGCAAAGTATAATAACATCTAAAGACTTTTAAATTCAAATAGACAGAAAATACATTTGACTGATTACTGGTATGACTATTCTGACCAAGATAGGGATAGAATGTTCGGAAATATAAAGTACTCAAATCCAGACAAAGAACCACTTGGTGAATTTATTTATATCGGCGGAGATTTAATTCATGTCTCAAAAGCAATGATAATTGAAAAAAGAAATCATGAATTGGTGCCTAACAAAATGAAAATTAAAAGAGTAAACGGATTATTTGGAACCAGGTATGTTGAATTTAGATTACCAAATAAAAAAGCTTTCTGGATAATTTTAACGCGATTGGGAGAATAAATAAAATACTAAGCACAATACATGGTATAGTGCCATGAGTGTTTCAGAGGTTTCAGAGGTTTGTATCTCGTAAAAAAATTAGATGTAAACAGGTAGGAAACTGCTTCGTAATTCCGCATGACACCATACCATCAAACGTGTGTGACTTGAATCGATCATACCGAAACAAATGATTGAATGCTTTTAAGCTGATGGAAGAGATGAATTAGTTTAATGCACTATTCATTGGCCTTCCGGGAGAGTTCCCAAACCGCCTTATGCTCTAACATTGGAAACGGTGATAGTGGTTAGCGATAAGGATAAAAAGGGTCAAAGAGAATATTTGATCAGGTAAGACTATAAGTGCAACTATGACTATAATTTATTGTCTGTGATTAACGAACAGGAAGAAATCCCGACAAAATTAGGGACAGGCTGTATGAGATAAGAATCTCAAGCACGGTTCTGTGGGAAGGTGAGGGTGCAATTTCCTCGCCTTACCCGATCATGTGCAATTTTAACAGACGATAAAAACAGATAAATGGAAATTCCAAAATTTGATGAAACTTTCATTCCAATCCTTGAAATTCTTAAAAATGGAAAAGTTTATAAGACAAGAGAACTAATAGAAGATGTTAAAACTTATTTTTATTCAGGGCTAACAGATGAACAACTGAAGCAAGAAACAAAATCTGGCGACTTACTTATAGACAATAGAATTGCCATGGAGGATGACACTATCTCTAAACTTAGATAAAACACGATTTTGAAATAGAGTCTAAATTTTAGTAGCGAGTTGAAGAATAAAAAACGAAGCTATTATGCCAGCGATTTCTGATTTACGGAGCGGTAGCATCGTATTAAAGTTTTTCCATTAAATCGTAGGGTTTGTTTTTTCCATGCCTATTGTATAAAAATTCACAATCTGGTGACCAGCCAACCATGCAATCACAAGCCACATCAACCTGCTATACTCCATATCAGCCGTCCATCCATCAAAAAACATAACCATTAATAATCCGGAAAATAAAATCTTTAGTCTTGGATCAGGCAATCCAGGAAGGGAGATAAAAACAGAAATTAACAGAACAATCAGACCCAGGAAACCCGTCAGTCCAAATTTGGCGAGGACTCCCGTAAACATGCTATGAGGATTTTTAAAACGGCATGCCTCCGGATAAACCCCTGCCTGCTGTAGTGAATCCACAAACGGAAGATAGTTCCTCGGGCCAATACCCATCAAAGGATAATCCTTAAAACAAGTCCATGCCGCGATTTTATTGGTAGTATAATGGGTATGGTAAACGGTAAAATGAGTTCCTTTTAGCAAAATACTGGAGGTATCCAGGTAGGCCGGGATACGTGCTTCCATATATTGATTGTTGACCGGAAACCAATGCGAAATCACTAAATAAACCAGGATCAACCCGGAAGATAAACTAAA
>JAWXBI010000272.1:0-23484 GCA_034439915.1 Saprospiraceae bacterium
CAGAGCGCTATTTTCAATAGCGCCAACTTCTCGATTATTGCCACCGACGCGAAGGGTGTCATTCAACTATTCAACGTCGGCGCTGAGCGCATGCTGGGCTACACAGCCGCTGAAGTGCTGAACAAGATTACCCCAGCCGAGATTTCCGATCCTCAGGAAGTGATTGCGCGTGCCAAGACATTGAGTCTAGAGCTTGCCACCCCTATTGCGCCGGGTTTCGAAGCTTTGGTCTTCAAGGCATCGCGCGGCATCGAGGACATCTACGAATTGACCTACATTCGCAAGGACAGCAGCCGCTTCCCAGCGGTCGTATCGGTCACGGCCCTGCGCGACGCGCAAAGCGCTATCATCGGCTACCTGTTGATTGGCACTGATAACACCGCACGCAAGGAGGCGGAGAAGGCACTGCTTAGAGCAGGGGCCTTGCAGAACGCGATTTTCAACAGCGCTAACTTTTCGAGCATAGCCACTGACGCGAAGGGTGTCATCCAAATATTCAACGTTGGCGCCGAGCGTATGTTGGGTTATACGGCCGCTGAAGTGCTTGACAAGATCACCCCGGCCGACATTTCCGATCCGCAGGAAGTGATTGCACGGGCCAAGACATTGAGCTTTGAGCTCGCAACCACCATTACACCAGGCTTTGAGGCCCTGGTCTTCAAGGCCTCGCGCGGGATCGAAGACATCTACGAATTGACCTACATCCGCCAGGATGGCAGCCGCTTTCCGGCAGTAGTGTCGGTGACGGCACTGCGCGATGATCAAGATGCAATCATCGGATATCTTCTGATTGGTACGGATAATACCGCACGTAAGCAAGTCGAAGCAGAGCAGAAAAAGCTCGATCAACGCCTACGCGACCAGCAGTTCTACACGCGCTCTCTCATCGAATCCAATATTGACGCACTGATGACCACTGACCCGTCCGGCATCATCACTGACGTCAACAAACAGATGGAGGCACTCACTGGCTGCACCCGTGACGAGCTCATCGGCGCCCCCTTCAAGAACTACTTCACTGATCCGGAGCGGGCCGAGGCGGGCATCAAACTAGTGCTCAGCGAGAAAAAGGTCACCAACTATGAGCTCACCGCGCGCGCGAGGGACGGTAAGGAAACCGTGGTGTCCTACAATGCGACTACCTTCTATGACCGGGATAGGAAGCTTCAAGGCGTTTTCGCGGCAGCGCGGGACGTTACCGAGCTTAAACGCTTTGAAAGGACGCTGCAGGATAAAAACGTCGAGCTGGAGATCGCTAAGTCTGCAGCGGAACAAGCCAACCTCGCGAAATCAGATTTCCTTTCCAGCATGAGCCATGAGCTTCGCACTCCGCTCAGTGCGATCCTCGGTTTCGCACAACTCATGGAGACCAGCACCCCACCACCACCGCCCTCCCAGATGGAAAATATTAACCAGATTCTCCTGGCGGGATGGCACCTGTTAATGCTGATCAACGAAATCCTCGATCTCGCGGTGATCGAGTCCGGAAAGGTGTCACTTTCACCAGAACCGGTCTTGCTGTCTGAAGTCATGATCGAATGCCAGGCCATGATCGAACCGCAGGCGCAACAACGTGAGGTTCGCGTCACCTTCCCACAGTATGAAATCCCTTGCTTTGTCAATGCTGACCGGACCCGGTTGAAGCAGGTTCTCATCAACCTTCTTTCCAATGCAATAAAATACAACAAAGCGGGAGGCACAGTGGCTGTGACCTCCACGTCGAGGACCTCTGGAAGGATACACATCAACGTCGAGGACACTGGCGAAGGATTATCTCTGGAAAAGTTGGCGCAACTTTTCCAGCCATTCAATCGTCTCGGCCAAGAAGGCGGAATCGAACAGGGAACAGGCATCGGCCTCGTGGTAACCAAGCGACTAGTCGAACTGATGGGGGGCACGATCGGCGTGGAAAGCGTCGTCGGCACGGGAAGCACGTTCTGGATCGAGCTGAACTCGGCGGAGGCGCCGCAACCTGCCATTGACCAAGCCGAACCCACTGCGGTTGCCCAAGCCGAAATACAAGACGATGCTCCGCTCCGTACCGTGCTCTATATCGAGGATAACCCGGCTAACTTGAAGCTGGTGGAGCAACTCATCGCTCGCCGCCCTGATATGTGTCTGCTAAGTGCAGTGAATGGGAAGCTGGGAATAGAGCTTGCGAGTGCCAGCCAACCAGACGTGATCCTAATGGACATCAATTTGCCTGGCATGAGCGGCATCGAAGCCCTGAAAATCCTGCGCGAAAACCCGGCAACGGCACACATCCCCGTCATTGCACTCACTGCAAATGCAATGGAGCGAGACATCGAGAAGGGCTTGCAGGCAGGTTTCTATTTGTATCTCACCAAACCGATCAGGGTCAATGCATTCATGGAAGCGTTGGACTTGGCGCTGAATATTTCATGAAAGGACCTTCGCCGGAACAAATAAAGCAAGCCGTATATTTATGAGCAATTCATCCGATTTGATTATTCCTTAACCGCCCCACAAATTTAGTTATGAAAAAAGTTATCCTGGTCGACGATAATCCTGCGATATTGACCATCATGTCGAAACGGCTGCAAGCGGAAGCTGTCGAGACACTGACCGCTGACAATGGAGCCGATGCATTGCGGATGACAAGAGAAAACCGGCCCGATGTAGTGGTTCTAGACTTGATGATGCCCAAAATGCACGGCTACACCCTCATTCAAGAGATCCGCAACGACCCAGACCTGAGCCATGTCAAGATTATGGTTATCTCCGCCAAAACTTATGCGGCAGATGTGGACAGAAGCCTGCGACTGGGGGCAGATCGTTATTTGAGTAAGCCCTTCGACTTGCAGGTGTTCTGGAAAACTATCGCTGAACTTCTAGGGGGAACCCCACCGCCTTTTACCCTTCGGTTCTGGGGTGCACGCGGTTCGATTGCAACTCCCGGGCCAGACACAGTGAAATATGGCGGCAACACTGCATGCACTGAGGTGCGGTGCGGCGATCAGTTATTGATTCTAGATGCCGGCACAGGGATTCGGGAGCTTGGACTATCCCTGCTCCGTGAGTTCCAGCAAAGACCGATCAAGGGGCATATCTTCGTGGGCCACACTCATTGGGATCATATTCAGGGATTCCCTTTTTTTGCACCGGCTTTTATTCCCGGAAATGAGTTTACAATCTACAGTCTGCGCGGAGCTGAAAAGCCGCTCGAAAAAGTCTTCCGGGGACAAATGGACAACGACTACTTTCCGGTCCTTTTGAGCGAAATGAAGGCAAGCCTGGAGTTTCGCGAGTTAGAATCAGAAGTGAATCTGGGAGAGATCCAAGTATCCTACATTTTTTTGAACCATCCGGGTCTTGCAGTAGGCTTCCGCATATCTTTTGCGGGCCGATCTTTGGTCTATATTAGCGACCACGAGAATTACGGGCGTTTGTCGCCTGGCGGGCCCAGTCCGAACCCACTCGACTTGGAAATAGCACGCTTTGCCGAAAATGCGGAATTATTGATATCCGAAGCGCAGTACACGGAAGAGGAGTATGCACAGAAAAAAGGATGGGGACACAGCACCTTCCTGGATGCTTTGGATCTGGCTAATCAGGCAAAGGTAAAGCGTTTGGCTATCTTCCATCATGATCCTTCTCATGATGACACTTTCCTGGATCAGATTTCGGAGTTCTGTCAGAAGACGATTGAGGAGCGGAGGTATACGTTCTCCTGCTTCCTGGCCCAAGAGGGAACTTTGATTGAGCTCTGAACGGAGGACTATTAGGGCCTAATGTTATTAATTAACGAGTATACAGTTAGAATACATCCGATTAAATTTTAAATGGAGACCAATCACCTCTATATTAAAAAACATGGTTTGTAACCGGTGTATACTGGTTGTCCAACAGGAATTAGAAAAATTAAACCTGGCACCGTCGAAGGTTATTTTGGGCGAAGCCAAATTGAAAAAGACTCCATCCGCACGGCAAATGGAAGCGTTGACGCAGAGACTGAGTACATTGGGTTTTGAATTGATCGATAATCAGAAACATCTTCAGATAGAAAAAATAAAAAAGCTGATCATAGAGAAAGTCCAATCTCAGCACATAGAAGAACATTTTAGTTTGAGTGAGTACCTTGGAAAATCGCTGAATAAGGATTACAGTAATTTGTCCCGTTTGTTTTCCTCAGTCGAAGGCACTACCGTTGAACAATACTTTATTTTACAAAAACTGGAAAAAGTCAAAGAATGGTTGATTTACGTTGAATTAACGCTCACCGAAATAGCCTGGCAGTTGGGTTATAGCAGCGTAGCCCATCTTTCTTCCCAGTTTAAAAAAATGACTGGTCTGCCTCCCAGGCGATTTAAAGAAATCGGCGGGCATCGCACTTCTCTGGATAAGGTATGACCCCACCAGGTCTTTGTGGCGGCGGGCTTCAGCCGGCGTGAAAAAGACTTGACTAATAGGATATATTTTGACCACGAGAATGGTATAAAGATTAACCATCTTTTCTAAAGACATTGTTGTCAGGAGATCAGTGAATAATGAAACATATAGTTGTAATTGTATAATAACAATCATAATTCTAGTGGTAAGTTTGCAATTGGTAAACGTTCGATATTTAGTCTGTTTAGCTTCCTTTTATTAAACGGAAAAGCCGATTAGAGCTCGGTTGTATGTCTGTCGTAGTTAAAGTTTTAACTAATCAAAAATTAAAGTCGTATACTTTTAAAATTCTAAAAAATGATAAAGTCCTATTTCAATTTTCTATTCCTTTTAGCCGGTAGCTTTTTAATATTAACCCAAAGTTGTTCAAGTACACAAGAAGCAACCATCACCTCTAAAACAGCATCAACATCCAAGGGCTACACGGTTATGAATCCGGGAGAGTCCATCATAATATACAAATATGAGCACCTGGCCCATTCAGCTAAAGAAGCCGATAAATATGGTCCTAAATATTTCTTTACAACTGCATCATCAGATGTTTTAACTCCTCTGACTAAAATGAACCTGAAAAAAGTGTTTTCAACTAATCATTCTTTTCACGACGCCCTAGATGCTAATTTTACCAAAGACGAGGAACTCATCAATTATGATGATTTCCATAAGATGTATAAGATCAATAGGCTTCTAATAAACGATAGCCATTCCGGTATGAAAATGGACAATGGCATGATGGCGTCAATGAACAATGCAATGGGTAAGATGCACGATATGAAGATGTCAGAGGATTTTGATCATGACTTTGCGCATATGATGATTAAACATCACCAGGCGGCCATAGATATGAGCAAAATAGAAATGGCGAAAGGCATGGATCCACAAATCAAAAAGATAGCGCAGAATATTATAACCGAACAAAAGGTGGAGATTGGTCAAATGGAATTATTTATAAAAAACCACAAGGTTACCAAAGGTGAAATGCATCATCAATTAGGCGAATCAATGAATTCCATGATGAACAAAATGAATAATATGAAAATGACAGGGAATGCAGATAGAGATTATGTAATGATGATGATTCCTCATCATGAATGTGCCGTGAGTATGGCTGAAGCCCAATTAGCGCATGGCAAAGAAATGGAATTAAAAAATATGGCACAAAGTATGATTTTAAACCAAAAAAAGGAAATTGCTGAATTGAATGCATGGCTGTCTGCCAAAAAGTAGTTTTGCAGTTTTTTTTACGCAAGAGAGAGATCTTATTTGGTTTGTAAAAAAAAAATAAAATGATAGAATCAATCCATAACTAAAGTTGCCCAATGCACCCTGAGATAAAATCAAATGAGCCTGGTAAATTCCCAAAGTATGGAATGGATTTAATAGTTAAAACACAAAGAATATTTTATTAAAAACAGGAATCCTAAGAATATATCCTTGATCTTGATAACCGCCAGTCGGTTTATCAGGTCAACGTTGTCGTGACTTTCATTTTTCTGGCGTTCATTCTTCTTGATGTAGGTCTACACGCAATAGTGACAAATTGACTATAATTTCTCTCCCTTAAGAGCTTAGAGTTTGTTGCCAGAGTAAACGTGGTTCAGCCCCCTATTCTTCAGACAATAATTATCTAAGTTAAGAAATCAATTGTATTCGTCAATACCTTTGTATCGGCGAGGGTCGACTGACGGTCATGCTTTATACCGACGTCGATTCAAGTGTATTGTGTAGGCCTACCAATGCATTTTTATTTTTCGGCTCATCGAGAGCCTCAAAATAAGGCGAGGGTCTCCTTCTGGTTTGCATTGCCCGATAGTCGTATTGATATATTCCAGGTAATGTAATGAGGTCCTGGAATGGGACTTTAATGGTGATTTTAGCTCTTCGACTCTCCAGATATGTGACCTCCACCAGATCCATTTCGAATAGTGCCCAGAATTTAGCAGGAGGAATCCCTTTTGTTCCGCTGTGGCTTCAGTCATTATTGTAGGCCGTATAAAACCGGCCCAGTCTATCTTCAAGTTGAGGAAGACTTGTAAACCGATCGTTCTTTAAAGCGTCAGAAAGGATGGCATGAAAACTTTCGACATGACCGTTTTCCTCAGGCGTATAGGGATGGTTAAACACATGTTGAATGTTATTGTCCAGAAAGGATGTAGCGACCTCTTTGGCAGCCAGTTGTTTTTCATTATCACTCCTCACCTCCACTTCAATTTCTGACGTATTGACACGATGAGGTTGTAAATACTCAGCCACGACATATTCCCAAACGTCCTTTACCTGACTGGCTTTCATAGTAAATCCTGCCTTCCAGTGCAACGCATATCGTGTAAACGTATCCAGAACAGTGAGTATAAAGGCATATTTTCTCTGCTCATAAATCCAGACGTACTTGATATCCATTTCCAGAATCACGACGAAAAGTGACAAACTCCCGCCCTTTGCGCTTTCTGGAATCTTCTAGCAATAGATGCTCCTTCCTCATTCGGAATAGTTTCTTGTGATTGATATAATATCCAAGAAGCTGCAATGTAGCCGTGATTAGCCGATACCATTTTGGCTGATCCGGATTCAGTTTAATATCCACTACTTTTTTGACCACCTCCTCGTTCGGTACCAGGTACTCATTTAATGTTCGAGGATCCCGCCATCGAGTCGTGGAAGATGGTCTTTTGCCTGGCTTTACTCCCTTTTCCTGATAGTAAAACTCGTTCCGGGTCATGCCTGTGATCCCCAGACATCGATCGCGCCTTAATCCGAATACCATAAAGTCTCTCACAAGGGTTTCCTTCTCAGTTCGGGATATTTTTTTTTAAAAACTCATCCTTCAGCTTGCTTTCCAGATCCCTTTCTGCAAGCAGGATTTTGAGTTGCTCGTTTTCCTTTTCCAACAACCGCATTCTCATCTCTTGGTCTTTAAGACGGGCATGTTGAAGCCCCTCTTCGAAATTGCCCGAATGCTGCAGGTATGAAAGGGTGAATAAAACGGAAATGAAAGGTGGTGCGGCAATGCACCACTCCATGGAAATGATGCCTCACCAACCTGCAAAGTGTATGGGTTCAAAGATCGAAACCGGAACTTTACCTCAGGCGAATGAACTGAAGCCGGTGTTTGACCACTATTTTGATCTCAAAGATGCCCTGGTCAATACCGATGCCACCGCAGCCGCTTTACAAGCTGGATATTTATTGGCTGCTATTGACGCCGTCAAAATGGAGTCCTTGTCTGCTGCCGTCCATACACTTTGGATGAAACAGCTCCCTTCTCTTAAATCCGATGCCAGTCAACTATTTAAGTCTATGGAGATATCCAACCAAAGGAATTTTTTTATGACCCTGTCGACCAGGATGTACGAACTGATTAAAGCTTCGAAAACGGATGAACCCGTTTATTATCAGTTGTGCCCGATGGCCAACGATGGCAAGGGCGCTAATTGGTTGAGTCGCGAAAATGGCATTAAAAACCCTAATTACGGGGTACAAATGATGACTTGCGGACGCACCGTAGAAACCATCAAATCGTAATGAATTTTATTTAAACCGGTTATTGATTCAGGCATAGTCAGTTCATCCTGACTATGCCTTTTTATAAAGCAAGAATTTGTTATGAAGGATCTTTATTTCATAACACTAATCATAGGATCATATTTGTTGCAGTCTCGGATCGGCGAATAAAATTACGCCGCTACATTCCTTCTACCCGCCACCTCCCGAGTCTAGTCTTCGGGACAACTATCACATATCTTCGATTGTGCAAAATACCTGTAAATGATATAACAGATTGACTTTTTTGTGTAAAAGATAACGGTGATGATGTCTTATTTTTCCGAAATATGTATTTAGTTAGATCTTTCGTTAGCCTTCATGCGTCGCAGACTTAATAATGTATGGCAAATAATAACGGATGCCGCTGAAGGTTTTTCTCGGCATAAGGTGCAACAATTGAGTGCTTCACTTGCGTTTTATACTGTATTTTCTCTGGGCCCGATCATTCTGGTGGTTATCTTTTTTTCCAATCTTTTCTGGGGCCGTGCGGCGATTGAAGGCACTATTTATCACCAGATCCGGGGATTAGTTGGAAATGAAACCGCGATTCAGATCCAGGAGATTATAAAAAATACGGCCATCGAAGGCAATAATATGGCAGCGGTCATAGGATTTGTTACACTGATTATTGCAGCGACCACGGTATTTATTGAGATGCAGGATTCCATCAATACGATCTGGGATCTGAGATTAAAAAAATTAAAGTCGGCAGGCAGCTGGAAAAAAATGCTTCAAAACAGGTTATTGTCTTTTTCTTTTGTCACCGGATTGGGGTTTCTCCTCCTGGTTTCCCTGATCATTGATGGATTGCTGGAAAGTTTTATGAACCGGCTGCAACGTATGTTTCCGGGTGTGGCGATTGAAATGATTTATATTTTCAACACCTTGCTCACCCTGATCGTGGTTACCCTGTTGTTTGCCTTCATCTATAAATACCTCCCCGATGCGATCATCCAATGGAAGGAAGTTATGGTAGGAGCATTATTTACTGCCGTGTTGTTTATGGTCGGTAAATACGGTATTACCTTTTACCTTGGACACAGCAAAATAAGTAGTCCCTACGGCTCCGCAGGTTCTCTGGTAATCCTGTTGCTGTGGGTGTATTATTCTTCCATCATTTTATATTTTGGCGCCGAAATCACCAAAGCATTTGCATTGCGGCATGGTATGGACATCAAACCAACCAAATACGCTGTTTCCATATCACCCCACCAGGAAAACATAACCTAAGAGGCACGCTCCATTCTTATTTTTAATTTTAAAATATAATCTTCGCAGTTCAACAATAAAAATTATTTACACCAGGGAGCTTTTACCTGGGCAAATGAAACAGGAGGGCATTGTGCTCTCTTGATAAAATTGGGTTAAACCTGTTATCTTACACCTTATCGTATTGCCAACAACAAATGATTAATTATTAATCCATACTTTGAATTTGAAAAGAATACCGAAACATATTGGAATCATTCCCGATGGGAACAGAAGATGGGCAGAAGCAAATAACAAAACAAAAGATCAGGGTTATGAAAATGGTTTAGACCCTGGCCTCCAACTATTCAGATTATGCAAAGAGGCCGGCATTGAAGAATTGACTTCTTATGGATTCACCACTGACAACAACAAACGGCCCGTAAAACAAAGAGATGCTTTCACCAAGGCATGTATCCATGCCGTAACTATTTTGTCCCGGGAAGATGCTGAGTTGCTGGTCGTAGGCGACCATGAATCAACCCTATTTCCAAAAGAATTGCACCCTTTTATTTTCAGACAGACCTTTGGAAAAGGAGGCATCAAAGTAAATTTTCTGGTTAATTATGGTTGGGAATGGGATTTAAACCAATTAAAATCGGCAGACCCTGACCAGAAAAATATTTCAAACCATATCAGATCAAAGGATATTTCACGAATCGATTTGATTATCCGTTGGGGTGGCAGAAGACGATTGAGTGGTTTCCTTCCAGTGCAATCCATTTATTCTGATTTTTATATCCTCGATGACTTCTGGCCGAATTTTAAACCGGACCATTTTTACGAAGCGCTGAATTGGTATGATAAACAGGATGTTACCTTGGGTGGATAGTACGTCTGAAAATTTGGAAGTCCGAAAGTTTCGCGGATACCTGGTCCGTCCGGGTATCCTATCTGGTCATATACAGAATCACGTAGCAATTGAAGCTCTTCTTCCCCGAGCCCGTCGGCCCGATTAAAAAATAAGGAATCCATACTGTCCATCCAATTCCCCACGAAGTGTTTTGTATCCTCCAGATTGCTGAGGAGGACAATGGCCTCCCGGAGTTAAGACTATCCGGATCCTGTTGAAAATGGGCAATCACTTTTTCCAGTTCCTTACGATTATCGCCGGATAATATAAGGCTTCTCTCGAGGGGGTCGATGATGCCATCAATCTTACTTTTACAATTGAAACCTGCCATGAAGAAAATAAAAATGATAAGCAGGCAGATGATCCTTACGAGAGTATTCAGGTGGCTTTGCAAGATTATAGCATATTCTGCGGGCATGATTATTTTTCCAAAGGTAATATGGTTTTTAAATCAGGGCGATACATCCTTTAACCCTTTAACCTTTAACCTTTTAACCCTTTAACCTTTTAACCCTTAACCTTTTAACCCTTAACCTTTTAACCCTTTAACCCTTTAACCTTTAACCCTTTAACCCTTAACCCTTAACCCTTTTAACCCTTAACCCTTTAACCTTCTTAACGCATTGACATCGGGAACGCGCTGCTGTGGACCTTCTGTTTACGTTTTCGCCCCATGCTCAACCCGCGGCCCTGGCATGGACAAAGTTTTTTTAATGAATTCGCGATAATATTCATTTCATGCTGACAGGATATATCGGGGTCCAGGATATATCGGCGATTGAGATAGCGCGGACAAAACAAAGCCTGAATACCCGATTACAATTTGCTCCCTGATCGTATCCAGTTGTTGTTCAGGCTTTTTTACTTATTTTTGTCTATTCTGATATAAAAGAGCAGGCACAACGCCAACAGCCCTCTATACGATGTAAATCAAATGCCCAGGAATGTTGTGAGCCATGCTATCTATGTTACAGAACGCTATCTTTATTAAATTTCAAAGGGCGTTTTAAGGAACGATTTTTTTAGACTATATCGCAAGATCTGAAAAAGAAGAAAGAAAATGTATATTGAAGATGAAGCTGTAATTTCTTATTCGTAAATTGAAATTGGATGCCTCTTACGCAGAAAGTATACGCCCTTTGTTAAGTGATAAATCAGAAATCCAAATTTTAAAAGACAATTAACGTTTTGCGAAGAAAAAATGCATTTTTAGGGATATTACCACAAGCCCTTGCCCAGCTAAAAATAAATATTATTGATCCTTTCTTCGGAGAAAACGATCTTGACAAGCACACAGGAGAAGGGCGTCCGCTCCGGTCCGAAATATTTACCAAAGATAAATTTGAACAATATGCTGTCACCCTGGCTAAGAGGCATATCCTGGTCTCTGAACAAAAAAAGGAACTGCTGTTAAAACGCCTGGCAGAAAATGAAAACATACTTCTTGAGGTGTACACCTTGTTGTCGGATACGATAAAACAAAACAAACAAATAACCCCGGCTGCAGAATGGCTGGTGGATAATTTCTACCTGATTGAAGAACAAATTTATACAGGCAAAAAACATTTGCCAAAGGGATATAGCAAAACCCTGCCCCGGTTACTCAAAGGGGCTTCGGCGGGTTTACCCCGGGTGTATGATATAGCTGTTGAGATGATTTCGCACAGTGACGGTCATGTCGACCTCACCAATTTAACGGACTTTGTAAATGCCTATCAAAATATCACTGTCCTGAAATTGGGAGAACTATGGGCCATTCCCATCATGCTTCGACTTGGTCTGATTGAAAATTTAAGGAGAATTTCCATTTTAATAGCCGAAGAAATAAACAACAAAGCGCTGGCCAACCGGTGGGCCGATCAAATGATTGAGGTTCTTGAAAAGGACCCCAGAAACTTGGTATTGGTGATAGCTGATATGGCCAGATCTGAACCGCCGATGGAAAGCACCTTCGTGGCCGAATTAAACCGAAGATTACTGGAAAAGGGAAATTCCCTTTCTCTTCCCATCAACTGGATAGAACAAAGGCTTTCGGACCTGGGAGTGACCACTAACGATTTGATTCAACTGGACAACCAAAACCAGGCTGCAAATCAGGTATCGGTAAGCAACTGCATCAACAGCCTTCGTTTCTTAAGCATCACCAATTGGAAAGATTTTATAGAAAACACCAGCAAGGTTGAAGCTACGCTTCGCCAGGATATTGAAGGAGTCTACGGCAGGATGGATTTTTATACCCGGGATCAGTACCGGCACGCCATTGAAAAAATTGCTCAATCCTGTAATTTCTCGGAACAGGAGGTGGCTGAAAGTGTGATTCGACGCGCCAGGGAAAACGCTGGCCTCAATTTAGATCCAAGGTTATCGCATATAGGTTATTACCTGACCGGAAAGGGTTATGCAGCCACTGTAAAAGCCACCAAAGCCCGGACTGGAATAATTGAAAGGCTCAGGAGAAATTCAAATCCTTTGATATGGTATCTCGGGGCTATTGCTTTGATTACTTTTCTTATTTCATGGTTACTTATAGAACAAGCTGCTAAGGAAAATCTGTCAAAAATCCTCCTCATAGTGGTTTTCGGGGTATCTCTGTTAACCAGCACCCGCCTGGCCGTATCCATCGTAAATTGGTTAAGCTCTATCCTGATCAGCCCTCGTCTCCTACCACGAATGGATTACTCCAAAGGCATACCGGACGACTCTGGCACCATAGTAGTAATTCCAACCCTGATCACGGATATCAGCTCCATTGAGGATTTGACGGAGGGACTGGAGGTTCGTTTTCTGGCCAACCGGGGTGTAAATATTTATTTTGCCCTTCTGACTGATTTTAAAGATGCTGAAACAGAGCAATTGCCTGAAGACGAATCCCTGCTGCTTGAAGTTAAAAACAGGATTATTGAACTGAATAAAAAATACAACAATACATACCACGATCCGTTTTTCCTGTTTCATCGCCCCCGCCGATGGAATGCATACGATAAAATTTGGATGGGCTATGAAAGAAAGCGGGGAAAGCTGGGTGAATTAAATGCGTTGCTACGTGGCACGGGCAGCCATTTTTTCACGGAGGTGGTAGGGGATATTTCCTGCTTCAGTAGTATAAAATATGTTATTACGCTGGATACCGATACCCAGCTTCCCCGCGATACAGCCTGGAAGATGATCGGCACGATGGCGCACCCTTTGAATCATCCTTTCTTTGACGAAAAAAAACAAAGGATAACCAAAGGTTACGGCATCCTTCAACCCAGGGTGGGCAATAGTTTACCGGCAGAAGACAGCTCCTTATACGCGCGTTTGTTTGGGAATGAGCTGGGGATTGATCCGTATACCCGCGCCATATCAGACGTTTACCAGGATCTCTTTGGAGAAGGCTCCTTTATTGGAAAGGGAATTTACCATCTGGATACCTTTGAAATGGTACTCAATAACCGGTTTCCTGAAAACCGAATATTGAGTCACGATCTTTTGGAAGGTTGCCATATCCATTCAGGGCTGATTTCAGATGTCCAGTTATATGAAGAATACCCTTTGCGGTATGAGACCGATATGCAACGCCGGCATCGCTGGATACGGGGCGACTGGCAAATTGCAAGGTGGATGATGCCCACCGTACCTGGCATTGATGGAAAATCGACCAAAAACAATCTCTCTCTCTTATCCAAATGGAAAATCTTTGATAATATACGCCGTAGCCTGATTCCGGTCAGCACCTTGTCTTTATTAGTGTTCGGCTGGACCCTGTCCACTGTTCCTTGGTTCTGGACGGTGGCTACGACGCTCATCGTGCTTCTTCCTACAGTGGTCCATTTTTTCAGGGAGCTTTACCGCAAACCGAAGGATATTGTTTTTATCCAGCACCTGGCATATACAGGTCGTTCAGCTGTTGAAAATTTTATTCAGCATTTGCTGGACTTGACTTTTTTGCCTTATGAGGCGTTTTCAAATCTCGATGCCATACTGCGAACACTATGGCGTTTGTTTGTTTCTAAGAAAAAATTATTGCAGTGGAACCCGTACAAACGGAAATCAAATAAACAAAACCTGATTTTAAACGTATACGCTACCCAGTGGATAGAGCCGTTAGTCGCAAGTTTGCTTTTTGTTTTTCTATCGATTTACCGTCCAAATGTGGTTTTTATCACCCTTCCTTATCTCGCGTTATGGATGGCAGGCCCTTGGATCGCCTATGTCATCAGCAAACCCTGGTCCCCTGCCAAAACGACCATTTCTGAAAAACAAACTATTTATCTGAGGTTGCTGGCGAGAAAAATATGGAGCTTCTTTGAAAAATTTGTTACAGAAAATGATCATTGGTTGCCCCCCGATAATTACCAGGAACAACCGGTAGAACGGATTGCCCACCGGACATCACCCACCAATATCGGATTATCCTTATTATCCAATCTTTCCGCCTGGGACTTTGGATATATAACCACCCTGCAATTTATTGAGCGAACGAGCAACACCATTAATACCCTTCAGCGGATGGAGCGATTCAGAGGTCATTTTTACAATTGGTATGATACCCTTTCTCTCGCACCCTTATATCCAAAATACATTTCTTCTGTGGACAGTGGAAACCTGGCGGGGCATTTGATTGTCTTAAAACAAGGATTGATTTCCATCCCAGAAAATAAAATAATACACCCGGGGTTTTTCCAGGGATTATCCGATACGCTCCGGGTTCTGCTTGAATATACCCATGAAAAAGAAGCACTTCAACAATTTCTGCAGGAACTTGAAGAAAAGGAAACAGATAAAATCAATTCCCTGGGAGAAATAATAACTTACCTGGACCAGATTGAAGTCTCCTTCGCCCGATTACAAATTGGACTTAATCCTGATGTCCATAATCTGGAAAATCTATGGGCTCAAAAAGTTTTGCAGCAATTAAGCGAACAAAAAAATACGATCCATGCGCTCGTTTCCTGGACTCTGATTTCTGGTGTCCCTCAAAGGTTTGAGCCTCTCCTTTCCGATTTATCTCCGATACCTTCTTTAAAACAAATCGCTTCGTTCGAGCAGCTCTATTTAGAAAAATTAAGCGGTCTCAACGGGGAGCATCCCAATGAGTCCGAAAAAGAGTGGCTTGCTAAATTCAGTGCAAGCCTCACAGAGTCTTCGAGGCGCGCCAGGGAACTGATCCTCACAACCGAACTACTTGCAGAAAACTGCATGCAACTGGCCAACATTGAATTTGATTTCCTGTTCAATAAATCACAAAATTTATTATCCATTGGTTATTACCCGGAAGAGCATAGAAAGGATCAAGGATATTATGACCTGCTCGCTTCAGAAGCCAGGCTTACCACCCTGGTAGGAATTGCACTGGGGAAACTTCCTCAGGAAAGCTGGTTTGCTTTAGGCAGACAGCTTACCAGCCAGGGGCTTGCCCCCGTCTTGCTTTCGTGGAGTGGCTCTATGTTCGAATACCTGATGCCCTTTTTGGTGACGCCTGCCTATCCAAATACACTCCTTCATCAAACCAGTAAGGCCGTGATTCGCAGGCAGATCGAACATGGCCATAATCATGGTGTGCCCTGGGGGATATCCGAATCGGCTTATAATATGGTGGATGCCCACCTCAATTATCAATACAAAGCATTTGGAGTTCCGGGTATTGGTTTTAAGCGGGGCCTGGGTGAAGACCTGGTTATTTCTCCTTACTCCACGCTCCTTGCTTTGATGGTAGCGCCCCGGGAAGCTTATAAAAACCTGCGGGATTTAAAAGAGGAAGGCATTGAAGGTGCTTATGGCTTTTATGAAGCCATTGACTATACTACCACCCGGTTGCTCCGGAAAGAAAAAAAAGTGGTAGTATATTCCTTTATGGCACACCATCAGGGCATGTCCCTGCTTTCATTGGCATACCTTATTCTCAACAAACCCATGCAAAAAAGATTTGAATCTGAATTGCATTTCAAAACCACCCTGCTATTATTACAGGAGCGGATTCCCAGGGTTTCCACTTTTTATTCCCCAACGGTCCATGCAGGAGATATCAGCATTGCCAGAGGCAGTGATCTATCTATTCGCATGGTCAACACGCCTAATACCGTCATTCCGGAGGTGCAGTTATTGTCAAACGGCAGATATCATGTCATGGTTACCAATGCCGGTGGCGGATACAGCCGATGGAAAAATATCGCAGTCACCCGCTGGCGTGAAGACACCACCCTGGACAACTGGGGTAGTTTTTCTTATATCCGCGACCTGGAGACAAATCTTTTCTGGTCCTCCGCATACCAGCCTACCCTGAAACAGGGAGAACAGTACGAAGCGGTCTTCTCCGAAGGAAGGGCCGAATTCCGCCGTATCGATTATTTACTTGAAACCCATACGGAAATTGTGGTTTCACCGGAAGACGATATTGAATTGCGCAGGATACATCTTACGAATCGTTCCCGAAAAAGAAGAACGTTGGAAATCACCAGCTATGGGGAAGTGGTATTGACCGCCCAGGCTTCAGATGAGGCCCATCCGGCTTTCAGTAATTTATTTGTGCAAACAGAAATTAATAAAGAACGCCAGGCCATAATATGTACCCGAAGACCGCGGTCCGTCGAAGAAAAAACACCGTGTATGTTCCATCTCATGAAGGTCCATGGTGCGGAAATTGTAAACATATCCTATGAGACAGACCGCAATCAGTTTATCGGAAGAGGCAATACAGTAAGCCAGCCGCAGACCATGAAGCGCACCGAACCATTAAGCGGAAACAGCGGGTCCGTGCTGGATCCCATTGTTTCCATACAATACCGGATTATTCTGGAAGGAAACGAATCCGCAATGGTAAATATAATCACCGGGATGGCAGATACCCGGGAGATCTGCAACAGCCTGATCGATAAATACCAGGAACAACATTTATTCAACAGGGTCCTGGAACTGGCCTGGACGCACAGCCAGGTATTGTTGAGGCAAATCAATGCCCTGGAATCCGATACGCAGTTGTATTCCCAGCTGGCAGGTTCCATTCTGTTTTCCAATCCCTTATTCAGGGCAGAATCCGGCCTTATTGTGAAAAACAAAAGAGGACAATCCGCTTTATGGAGTTATTCCATATCGGGAGATTTTCCCATCGTTTTGGTACAGATTGAAGATCCGGAAAATATAAGCCTGGTAAAACAAATGATCCAAGCCCATTTATACTGGCGCCTGAAAGGATTGGTAGTAGACCTGGTTATATGGAACGATGACCATGGAGGCTACCGCCAGGACCTCCAAAATCAGATTTTAAGCCTGATCGTACCAGAAATGGGGAATGACCTTAAAGACAAACCAGGAGGTATATTTATCAGGTCAGCGGAGCAAATTTCCAATGAAGACCGGATCTTATTTGAATCCGTGGCTCATGTGATTATCACGGATCGCCAGGGTTCACTGGAAGAACAAATGAACCGGCGCATTAAAATTAAAACCGCAATACCTTATTTCAGTGCTACAAAAATCCATCCCTTTATGTATACGTCAGTTAAGCCCAGAATGGACTTACTGTTTTTTAATGGACTGGGAGGATTCACGGGGGATGGAAAAGAATATGTCATTACCACCAGTCCAGCACATAAAACTCCGGCTCCCTGGATCAATGTATTGGCCAATCCAGGTTTTGGAAGCATTATCTCCGAGAGCGGCCAATCGTATACCTGGGTGGAAAATGCACATGAAATGCGACTTACACCCTGGAACAATGATCCTGTCACCGATCTCAAGGGAGAAGCCTTTTATCTGAAAGATGAAGAAAGCGGTAAATTCTGGTCACCGACACCCCTCCCCTGCAGAGGCTCTTCGCCTTATATCTGCCGCCATGGTTTTGGTTATAGTGTGTTTGAGCACAGTGAAAACGGGGTATTTACCGAGATGACCGTTTTTACCGACCTTGATGCACCCATCAAATATTTTGTAATAAAATTTCACAATCACTCCGGCAGGCCACGTCGACTTTCTGCTACCGGTTATATAGAATGGGTATTGGGAGATTCGCGTACAAAATATTTAAAGCATACGATCACCGAGCTTGAAAAAAGCAGTGGTGCTATCCTGGCAACAAACGCTTATAACGCATCGTTTGCGAATCGGGTTGCCTTTTTTGATGCGGACGGCCCTAGTAAAACAATTACCACCGACCGCACTGAATTCCTTGGGCGCAATGGAACCTTGGCCAATCCAGATGGTTTAAACCGGGCCAGGCTTTCTGGCAAAACCGGCGCCGCATTTGACCCCTGCGCCGTCATTCAGATCGCTTTTGATCTTGCTGAAGACGAGGGGCATGAAATTATTTTCCGGCTTGGTGCCGGGAAGAATAGCACACATGCCCTCGAAGTAATACAAACAAGTCAGGGTCCTGAAGCTGCCCGCCAAGCCCTCGATAAGATTCATCAATACTGGAAAAAAGCTTTAGGAGTCATTCAAATAAAAACACAAGATCCTGCATTGGATATACTTACCAATGGCTGGTTGATTTATCAAACCCTGGCTTGCCGGCTATGGGCAAGAAGCGGATTTTATCAGTCCGGCGGGGCTTTTGGTTTCAGGGACCAGTTGCAGGATGTGTTGTCCTTGTTGCATGCACAGCCCCAGTTAACCCGGGCTCAAATCCTCTTGTGTGCTTCCCGGCAATTCATGGAAGGGGATGTTCAGCATTGGTGGCATCCACCGGGCGGCAGAGGGGTGCGGACCACCTGTTCAGATGACCGCTTATGGTTACCTTTTGTGACCTTAGCTTATATAGAAGCTACCGCGGATATTGCCTTGTTAGATGAACCAATAAATTTCCTAGAGGGAAGGCAGTTGGCATCGGGCGAAGATTCCTATTATGACCTTTTTGTTCAATCAGATGTTTACGAAAGTTTGTATGAACATTGTGTAAAGTCCATTGAACTTTCTCTGAAGTTTGGGACGCATGGATTGCCCCTTATCGGCTCAGGAGACTGGAACGATGGCATGGATAAAGTAGGCCATCATGGCCAAGGGGAAAGTGTTTGGTTGGCATTTTTCCTCTATGATATTCTTATGCGATTCTCTGAATTAGCTCTTTTTAAAAAGGATGAACCATTTTCAACACGATGTAAAACGGCAGCGGAAAAATTACGAATCCAGATCCGGGAACAAGCCTGGGATGGCGAGTGGTACCGGCGTGCCTATTTTGATGACGGCACTCCGCTCGGTTCGAGGTTGAATGAAGAGTGTAGAATTGATTCCATTGCACAAAGCTGGTCGGTTTTATCCAAAGCAGGGGATGCCGACCGGATCCTGACAGCCATGCAATCTGCAGATAAGTTCCTGGTAAAAAAAGAAGCCGGGCTCATCCAGTTATTCAGCCCGCCTTTTGATAAATCCGATTTGAACCCTGGTTATATCAAGGGATACGTACCAGGAGTGCGGGAAAATGGGGGACAATATACCCATGCTGCCATTTGGTTGGCGATGGCCTTCGCCGCTATCGGTGACCGGAATAAAACCTGGGAATTGATGCAAATCTTAAATCCGATAAACAAAGGGAATTCGGAAGTGAAAATTGCCGAATACAAAAAAGAACCTTATGTCATAGCGGCCGATGTTTATGCGGAACCAAAGCATCAGGGGCGTGGCGGGTGGACCTGGTACACGGGTTCAGCAGGCTGGATGTATCAATTCATCATAGGATCATTTCTTGGTATAAAAAAACAAGGTGATTCCCTCCGGTTTAGCCCTTGCCTTCCCAATGAATGGACCACCTGCGAGATAAATTACCAGTTCCTGAATAGTACTTACCACATTCAATACACCCGGTCTGTATCCAAAGATGAAAAAACAATGAAGGTGATTTTAAATGGTGTCCTTTTGGAAAATGGTGTTATTCCTCTGGTAAATGACGGGGAAATCCATGAAGTGAAAATTGAAATGGAAGCTTAACCTTTTTCCCTTAACCTTTAACCTTTTTCCTCTCATTATTTATGAGTACGGCAAATAAATTGCGCCGCTACACACCTTTAACCTTTAACCTTTTTAATTGATCCTATGTCTTCGCCCCATATTTCGCCGGTTGTCCCGGCTTGGGCATTGACTTTTTAATAAACTCACGGATATGTTCATTGCTGGTAGCCAGGTCTTCTTTGCGCAGATACATCATATGGCCGCTGCGATATCCTTTCCAGCTGATCCGGTCTTTAAATTTACCTGCAGGATCGATCTGCCACATATTGAATTGTGCATTAAAATAATCGCAGGCACCATCGTAATAACCCGATTGTACCATGACGTGGAGATAAGGATTGGATGACATAGCTTTTCCCAGGCTCGCTCCGGTCTGATCATTGCTGTTGTCCCAGGGCCTTACCGGGCCGAACATATTGTATTTGAGATCTGTTTTATACTTCAAATTTTCACGGAGATACATATTGATAGGAGGGGTAAAGGAATGGAGCCAGGAGGTGAGTTCTGAGTTGTAATCAGGCCGTTCACCGGCGTCTTTGATGTCAATGCCTTTGTACCTGGAATCCAGTCGACCTACTGTGTATCCCTGGTCTCTCAACAATTCTTTCCAAAAAAGTGAAGTAGATACATCAAGGTTGTTTTGCAAGATGACCTCTTCTTTTAAACCGGTATAACGCGCCATCTTTTGAGCTATACTTTTTTTCTGTTCTTCGGTCAGCATACTGCCTTTATGAATAGCAGCTAATAATTCATTCATCGTAAAATTTTCCACTTCAGGTAAAAATGCAGTCAGGTCTTTGGCCTGCAGATCAACAGGTAACATTTTGTGATACCAGGCGGTGGCTGCAAAATAAGGGATACGCAAAGCTGCACTTTGCGGTGCACTGCGCTCGATGCCTAACGTGGTCGGTGAAACCAGGATGACCCCATTAAAATATATCCATTGACTTTCCTGCAATTCGAGGGCTAATCCTGAAACCCGGGTGGTTCCATAACTTTCACCCACCAGGTATTTGGGCGAAGACCAGCGGTTATTACGAGTCAGAAAAGTATTTATCCACTCCGCCAGGTATTTGATATCCGCATTGACTCCAAAAAACTTACTGCGCGGGATATCCTTATGCATCATCCTTGAAAATCCCGTATTGACCGGATCGATATAAACGATGTCCGCCACATCGAGGATGGCATTTGTATTTTCTTTAAATCCATACGGCTGCACCGGGTACCCTTCATCATCGATATTTAAAACCACGGGGCCGGTATAGGCTATATGCATCCAGACCGAAGCACTACCGGGACCTCCATTGAACGAAAAAATCAGGGGGCGGGTACTCTGGTCCTTGATGTCGGTCCGCTCGTAATACGTATAGAACAAACCTGCAATTGTCTTGCCCTCTTCATCCCAGACCGGCATGGTACCTGCTGTTGCTTTGTAAGGAATACGTTGCCCTTTGATGGTGATTTCGTGTATGCTGGTGACGAAGGCATCGGGATTAAAACTGATATCAGACGATTGTTTTTTTTCTTCTTTGGGAACGCTGGTTCCGGGATTGGAAGGTGATGGTGAAGCAGCTTGACCGGCAGGTCGTTGCCCATAAAGTATTAAACCCGTAATTATAAAGAGTATGTTCAATCCAAGCCTTTTCATGATATAGATTTTTGTAGTCCAAACTTAATAAAAATCCAGGGGCCGGGGTAATATAGGACAGAACAATAAAGTGGTTGTATGAGATGTGTCATTCCAATTAACAGATTGGAGAGTTGAAAATAGTCTGAAAAAATGGTTAAAACCATTCTATGCACGAAATATCCACCGCAAAATCAACTATTTCAATAGTTTTCTTTCATAAAAAATATCCAATGTATGATTGAAATTTATCCTTTCACAATTCACGCGAGCGCGAATTAATTGGTTAGACTTGTATTAAAATGACTTACGTTTCTGATCTCATTTTCATTATGAAGATTTCAACCCTGGATGAATTAATTAAATAGTTTTTAACCTAAACTCTTAACTTGAGTTGTGTTAACCTATAAAATTTTTAATCCAGGATATTTATGAAAGAACCATTAAAAACTAATTCGAGAAGTGTGTCCAGGAGATCCGCTCTACAATCTTTTTTGGCCTTAGCTGGCGCTGCCGGTGCTACTGCCCTTCCTTTGGCAGTTCAGGGAAGGGGTAACCCAGACGGGATTAATATTTCAAAACTGGAAGCCCGCGAAAAAACCAAGATCAAGATCACCAAACTGGAAACCTTTCTAATCAAACCCAGATGGATTTTTCTGAAAATCCATACCGATGCCGGGGTCATAGGTTTAGGTGAGCCTTTATTGGAAGGCAGAGCGCTTACGATACAAACCGCGATCAAAGAAATCGAACCTTATCTGATTGGCAAAGATCCCCGCCAGGTGACCCACCATTGGCAGGCCATTTACAGGCATGCTTTTTATAGAGGGGGACCTATATTGACCAGCGCCCTGAGTGGCATTGACCAGGCACTCTGGGACATCAAAGGAAAATTGTTGAATATGCCGGTATATGAATTGCTTGGCGGACCGACCCGGGACAGGGTACGTATCTATGGCCGGGCCAGCAATGCAGAGGAAATGAAAGCCAGGGTGAAAGAAGGATACACTGTAATAAAAACAGGAGTAGCTAAACAAAACCCAGCGCGGGCAGTAGAGAATCCTAAATTTATCAAACATGCTGTGGAGAATTTTGCTTCACTCAGAGAAGCCGGTGGCGATACCATGGATATAGGGATTGATTTTCATGGGGCGATCCCTCCGCAGACCGCAAAAATATTAATCCGGCAACTGGAGCCCTATCAACCTATGTTTATCGAAGAGCCCTGCCAGGCTCAGAATGTCGATGTCTTGGTCGATATCGCCAAGGGTACATTTTTGCCCATAGCTACTGGCGAACGGATTTTTACCAAATGGGGTTTTCGTGAAATCCTGGAAAAAGGCGCTGCCACTATTCTTCAACCAGACTTGTGTCATGCAGGAGGAATTACGGAATGTAAAATAATTGCAGGAATGGCGGAGGCCTATTATGCTGTCATCGCTCCGCATAATCCCATGGGCCCAATTTCTTTGGCGTCAGGATTGCAATTGGCAGCCAGTATTCCTAATTTTCTGGTCCAGGAACAAGTTTCATTGGGCGAAGGTTATCTAAAACAACCCTTTAAACTCGAAAAGGATGGTACGGTGCTGATACCTTCCGGACCAGGACTGGGAGTGGAATTGGACGAGAATAAACTAGCAGATAAAATAGGACATGACTGGAAAAATCCGGAAACCTACGATGCTATTGATGGTTCTGTGGTGGATTGGTAAACCTGGTTGTTTAGGCGTCACCCACCGGTTGTTTAGGCGTCACCCCCCGGTTGCTTAGGCGTCACCCCCCGGTTGCTTAGGCGTCACCCCTCGTTGCTTAGGCGTCACCCCTCGTTGCTTAGGCGTCACCCCTCGTTGCTTAGGCGTCACCCCTCGTTGCTTAGGCG
>JAWXBI010000273.1:0-45247 GCA_034439915.1 Saprospiraceae bacterium
CACCTTATCATAAACTGGGTACCACACAAAATGACGGGATTTTTCTGGTAGACGGTCAATTTATTGGGGAGATCAGTGTCTGGTCGGAATTGTATAAAAACAGACTTTCAGATTTGATGGAATCTTAAGGTTATATGGTTGATTTTTAAGTAGAAAAAGGTTAATTTTGCATTAAATTATTATGTAATATGATAAAGCGCTTAATCTATATTTTTTTAGGTATGGGTATCCTTATGGGTTTTTCCCAATGTGCCGGGACCAGTTCCAAAGGTTTAACCGTTAAAGGTAAAATTTCCGATGGGTCCAATCTCCGGATTTTCCTGGATAAACTACCAATAGCTTCACAGAAAATTGAAGTCCTTGCCCAGTCCGAGATTGGCAGTAGCGGGAAATTTGTTATTACCACTGAACAACCCGTGGAAGCAGGAATCTACCGGGTAAGGATTGGTGGACGCAATGTAATGCTCATTCTTGATGGAAGTGAAAAAGTCATTGAATTGACAGGCTCCATGGGAGATATGGACACCGGTGAGATGGAAATAAAAGGTTCGGATGAATCAGCCAAAGCCAGTGTCATCACCGGAAAACTCAACAACAAGGAGATTGGAATCGCTCAAATAAGAAAAGAAATAAACAATTTTGACAACCCGTTGACTTCCCTGATGTTGGTCATGGGTACCATTAATGAGACCAAAGAAGATGTTGAATTGCTGAAATCTTTAGTAGTCAAACTAAGGGAAAAATTCCCCAGGAGTTCGTACACCACCGATCTGGACAATATCACTACGATGATGGAAAAAAATATCATGGCCAGTCAATCTGCCATGTTGGTAAAAGAGGGTGCTGAAGCACCGAATATCAGTCTTCCCAATCCAGAAGGAAAAATCATTGAATTGAACTCCCTCCGGGGCAAAGTTGTTTTATTGGATTTTTGGGCTAGTTGGTGTGGCCCCTGCCGCAGAGAAAACCCCAATGTGGTCAATGTTTACAACAAATACAAAGACAAAGGATTTACCGTTTATAGTGTTTCCCTGGATAGGCCGGGCGGAATGGAAAATTGGAAAGCTGCGATTGCAGCCGATAAATTAACCTGGCCCAACCATGTCAGTGACCTGCAATTCTGGAACAGCGCTGCTGGAAAATTGTACGGAATAGATGCTATACCCAGGGCTTATCTGCTCGATAAAGAGGGAAAAATAGCAGGCATCAATCTTCGTGGTGAAGCCCTGGAACCGGCTGTCAAACGATTATTATAATATTTATTCCTCAAAGGATATTAAAGAGCAATCCGGTTACCGGGTTGCTCTTTTTATTTATAGGTAAGTTGCCGCTGCCATTCCGATAACAAAATCGCAGTAGCGATAGCAGCGTTCAGGGATTCAACCGTCCCGGAATAAGGTGGAATTTTAATCGTACGGGTCAACAAAGACTTAACATGCGTTGAGATCCCTTGTCCTTCATTGCCAATGACCAAAATACCATTTGCCGGAAGTGAATATTGAAATACATCAACACCATCCAAACCAGCACCCACCAGAGGAATTTTTTCAAGGCCAAGGCTATTAAGTCCTCCATTCCAATATTTAACACGACAAAAACTCCCCATAGAAGACTGGATCACTTTTGGGTGAACCAGATCTGCACAACCCTCACTCAATCCTACGGTCTTTACATCGAACCATTCAGCAGTCCTTAAAATGGTACCCAGGTTACCCGGGTCTTGAATCTGATCCAGATAAAGATGTATACCGGGTTGAAATCCGGCCTCCCATACTGGATAAGGAGGAGGAATATACCCTATCAGTAAAATATCCGGAACCGTGTCCATATTGGAGATTCGGGCCATCTCTTTGTTGGATACCGGGTGAATTTTATCATCCCATTCCTGCGATAAAACCTCCAGGTGATCTGTTATTTCAGGGGTGATAAAGATCCGGTCGACAGCCCTATATCCGCCGCCCAGGATGTCCAATACGGCCTTTTTTCCCTCGGCAACGAAAAGATTGTATTCCTGACGATACTTTTTATGAACGAGAGATCGTATTACTTTTGCGTATTTTTCAGAAAGCATTGAAGATTAAAATTAACCATATCCTATCTACGATTCAACGTTGGAAACTGAGTTTGTGGATAATTCCTTTGATGTTTCAGATATCTTGTAGCATTACCAAGTTTATCCCGGAAGATAAAGTTTTACTGGTCAGCAATGAGGTTAAACTGAAACCATCCCCGCTGACCAAAAAGAAAATTGACCGAAACAGGATCCGATATGTGATTTCCAATCCAAATTACGGGCTGGGCAAGGGTTACCTTCATTTTTATTTCAAACACAGTGAGCCAGGTGATTCGACCTGGTGGGACAGGTTGTTTATCAATAAACTCTCAGAACGGCCCCAATGGTTTACTGAAGAAGGGGCCCGCCAAAACCAGGACGATCTGGTCAAACATATGAATGCAGCAGGTTATTATCAAGGGTCCGTCACCTACGAGGTTAAAGAAACTAAAAAAAAGGCAAAAGTAATTTATACGGTATCTCCCGGTAACCCCCTTCGGGTAAATTCTGTCCGTTATTTGTGTGAAGAACCAAAAATCCAGAAAATCTTAGATTCCCTGAAACCAACACTATTGTTAAAAATAGGGAGCCCTTTGGATGAACAATTACTTTATCCCGACCAGGCAAAGATCATCCAGACCCTTCAGGATGCCGGTTATTATCAAATCAGTAAATCCAATTTTGACTACTATTATCAGGATTCAACCCGTCAATCCATCGACCTGGAATGCGCTATTTTAATTCCAGAAGGTCAAACAGGGTTTGAACAATTCAGAATTCAACAAATCCATGTCTTTTCATACGATCGATTGACCAACCCGGATTACAAAATAGACACCTTCTTGGACGGGATTACGTATCATAACAATAGCCCGCAGATAATCCGACCCAACATCCTGAGGAAATATATAAAATTTGCACCCGGTGAATTGTATAATCAGAGTGCTATCCACCTAACCCGTAATACCTTACAAAATCTCGGAATTTACCGCAGTACCAGTGTGCTTCCGGAGAAAACGAGTGATTCAACCCTCAATATCAATTTATTTCTTCCGGCAGTTAAAAGACAATTTGTTCAGATTGACCTGGAATCCAGTTATGTGACCAACCGGGATCAATTGGCTGGCAATAAATTGTTTGATTTCCGGTTGGCCTTCCAATATCGCCATCGGAATTTGTTTAAAGGAGCTGAACAATTTAATGCCTCAGTCATCCCCAATATCGGCTTTCAGGTGGTCTCCAAGAAACTTTTGGTGCCCTGGGGTTTAAACACCCAGGCCAGCCTGACCTTACCGAGGTTTTGGGAAATCGGTCTCGTCCGGTTTGCCAATCAAACCCACCTCATCTCCGACCGATTTTACAACTCCATCCGTAATTCAACCCGGACCCGGATGTCCATCGGAAACGTCTACGAATTGTTTTACAATTTTTATAATGGCCGGAATGAACAATCCGTCCAACGGGAAACCAAAGCCAGTTTTGGATATGAATTTTCAATAGAAAACAGGATATTTTACCGCTACAATCCCATTGGTTTCGATTACCTCAATTATGACCTCTCCCCCGGATTTGACAGCCTGGCCCCTCAATTTCTCCGCAAAAGTTTTGAAGATCGGCTCCTGGCGGGAATCTTTTTAAAAGAAGTCACCGCCGATATCAATAACAAATATTCCAACAACAATGTGTCCCGCTTTTTAATTAGTATGGAAACCTCCGGCCTGGAAGCCGGCCTGGTCAATGTGTTTTCGAAAAAAGAATTGTTACCACGGATTTCAAGGTTTATCCGAACTGAAGTTGATGGAAGGTATACTTGGAAATTATCCAGGACCAATGAAATCGGTATTCGGGTAGCCACAGGTATCGCTTTCCCATTTGGTAAAAATGATAATTCCATTCCCTTTGTCAGACAGTTTTATGTTGGAGGGCCCAATAGTATCAGAGGCTGGGCCATCCGCGAAATAGGCCCTGGATTGGTGGTCAATGAGGTACAAGCCAATAACCGGGCAAGCTTTTATCAAACTGGCAATTTTAAGTTTGAATTCGGTTCTGAATACCGTTTCGATATATTTTCAGTATTTAAAGGAGCTGTATTATTTGATGGGGGCAATGTATGGATACTTAAAAAAGATCCTCTGTTGCCCGGTGGTGAACTTACTCCAAAATTCCTCTCCCAATTATATTTGAGCAGCGGATTTGGTTTGCGGCTTGATTTTACTTTCTTCATGATCCGGTTCGATGCGGGGGTCAAACTCCGTACACCGTATCTTCAGGAAAACGGAACTCATCATCCGATTACCCGCAAACTCAACGATTTACAATTTAACCTGTCCCTGGGCCTACCCTTCTAAACTGGTCAGGATCCCATCCTGCTTTTGATTCCAAATTCCGAGCATATGGGACAGTCGTGTGGCCGGTGTGCCCTTGCCGGACAATATTTTCGTCCAAATAATATCAGCTGGAGATGCGCTTTAATCCATTGAGATGGAGGTATTAGTCTTTTGAGGTCTGATTCTGTCCGGGTAACACTGGTGCCATCGCTTAAGCCCCATCGATAAGCCAGTCTATGGATATGGGTATCAACCGGAAATGCCGGTATACCAAAGGCCTGGCACATGACTACCGATGCGGTTTTATGGCCTACACCAGGCAACGTTTCGAGTATTTCCAGATCGGCAGGTACGATACCTTTGTATTGTTCAACTAAAATGCGGGAAGTATTCAGGATCGCCCTGGATTTGGTCGGACTCAAACCGCAGGGCCGGATCAGGTTTTCTATAATTGCCAGAGGTATTTCCCGCATTTTTTCGGGAGTGTCCGCCAGTGCAAATAGTGCAGGAGTGACGGTATTGACCCTTGTATCGGTGCATTGGGCGGACAACAAAACCGCAATCAATAGCGTATAAGGATCTTTGTGAACCAACGGTATTTCAACGGCAGGAAAATATTCTTCCAGTTTGGCTAAAATAAGGGTTGCCTTCTCCGATCTGGTCATAGAGCAGTCAGGAATTGAAAGGTATCTACGCCATCCGCATAATCATGGAGAGCCGGGGACTGCGCTGTGCCAGGTCGTATAGTGGCCAATGGGGGCAGATCATGGGTGGAAACAATGACCTGTATATTCTCCTGAAGACTTGTGAGCCGGGCAAGGACTTGAGGAATGTTTTCATAATATTGATAATTTATGGCTGCAATTCTCGATGCCAAATTTGGTTGTTCGACTAAAAAAATGTTAGCGTTTGTAAAGTAATTAATTTTGCCCATGATATAAATGGCGAGGTTGTAATCATAGTTGTTGTGATAGGAATTATTATCCATGACCATACTGAATTGGTCCCACAGGCTCATCAGTCGGGTAAAGTCATACCCGGTTGGTACAAACAAAGAGGATACGTTCCTGCAACCTAAACCAAAATAAAGAAAGACATCGCGGCCCAGCGCGATGAGTTCTTCATCTGTTTCCCGACCATTTAATACCGCTACGCCTACCCTGTTTTTCCGGATAATATGTGGGTATTTTCCAAAATAATATTCAAAATAGCGGGCGCTGTTATTGCTTCCGGTTGCCAATATGGCATCGATATCTTTTAATTTTTCAACGATCTCAAAATAACCAGAAACACGATCGTCTGTTTTTGCCATCAATGCTAATACCACAGGCAATAATACCTCATCCTTATGTGCCAATTTGAGTATGCTGATATGACCTGCCATAAATACGGTCAGCAAATCATGAAAACCCACCAGGGGAATATTACCGGCCATGATGATACCTACTTTTTTGGGGGGTTGATCCGTCTGGGGATACTGTTTTACCCAGTCTCTCAATTTCGATTCATTCAAATAATTAGAACCAATGTGTTTTATTGCCTCCTGAATTGACCGCGTATCAAACCAGGTATTTTGGATAGCAGCTTGTTGTATTGCTAACTGGAGGCTTTCCGGTTCGCCGTTCAGCAAGTTACCTAAATCTACGCAGGCAGCGATGCGGGCTTCCTGATTCATGTGTGCAGTTGTTTTTGATTTTGAGTATAGTTTCTCCATTTCTTCAGGATACTTTCAAATTCATAGGGCAATGCTGATTCAAATTGAATCCATTTGCCTGTGGTGGGGTGCACAAATCCAAGTGTCCGTGCATGCAGCGCATGCCGGTTAAACTCAGCAAATATATTTTCAACAAACTGCCGGTAACGATTGTGAACCGTGCCTTTTACAATCCGGTTTCCTCCGTACTTTTCATCATTAAATACAGGATGGCCCATCGACTGCAAGTGGACTCTGATTTGGTGGGTACGCCCGGTTTCTAATTTACATTTTATCAACGTGACATAATACATTTTTTCAATCACCTCATAATGTGTAATTGCTGATTTGCCCTGGTCCCGATCCGGAAACGTGCTGAAAAGCTGACGAAATCTGGGGTGCCTTCCAATAGGCAGGTCGATGGTCCCATTATCCTGTTCAGGCTCGCCCCAGACTAAGGCATAATATTCTCTGGATGAACTGTGATCAAAAAATTGTTTAGCGAGATGGGACAATGCATATTCGTTTTTAGCGATGACCAGTAAACCAGAGGTCTCTTTGTCGATCCGGTGAACCAAGCCAAGCCGGTCAAACCCTGCCTTTGTGTCCCCTGCAGCTTCTGGTGAAATATTTAAATAAAAAGCAAGGGCATTGAGCAGGGTATGCCTGGGGTTACCGATCCCCGGATGGACTACCATACCCGCGGCTTTATTCACAATCAAAATATCTTCATCTTCAAATAAAATGTCCAGGGGTATGTCTTCGGGACCAATTTCAATCTCTTCATGATGGGGCACAATGACCTGAATGGTTTGTAAAGGTGCAATCCTAAAATTGGGTTTGACGGTGTTTCCATTCACCGTAATGGCTCCTGATCGAAGGCCCTGCTGGATGCGGGTCCGGGAGACATTTTTTATCCTGTCGGTCAGAAAAGTATCAATCCGGCGGGGGGATTGGTTTTTGTCCACCTGGATGATGAGTACGTCCTGCAAATCATCATTTTCAGAGGTTGTAGTCGGATCATCTTCATGTATTGTCATAACAAAACATTAGGCCTGAGCTGACAAACCGGAAGAAGGTGGATTAATCAGGCCCCGCTGTCCCAGTTCGATGATTTCGAGGTTTTTTAGTTGGTTATCGATAAGGTCAAAACGTACGGCGGTGCGCATAAAATGGAACCCTTCCTGACCGCAGGCACCTGGATTAATATGCAGATGGCCCAGTACAGGATCTTTGATAATTTTTAAAATATGGGAATGACCGCAGATGAATAAATCACACGGATTGGCAGCTATCCATTGTTTTATTTTACGCAGATACTTGCCCGGATAGCCGGCGATGTGAGTCATGAATATCCGGAATTCCCCCAGCGTCCAGTTTAATTGAAGAGGAAATTGATTTTGTATTTCGGGTGCATCAATATTACCATAAACGCCTTTAAGCGGTTTAAATGCCGCTAACCGATCGATCACCTCCTGGGTACCAAAATCTCCCGCATGCCAGATTTCATCACAGGCTTCGAATACCGTAAAAATCCCCGGATCTAAAAAACCATGGGTATCTGATAACAAACCGATTTTCATAATATGCGTCAAAAATACTCAAATAAAAAAGGACCATCCATGACAGAAGGCCCTTTTCACTCTGATTCGAGCTTCGTCTAATTACTCTAACAAAACCATTTTTTTGATGGCAAATTGGTTGCCGTGAATCAATTTATAATAACGGACCCCGGTGCCTTGAAAATCTTCTTTAAACAGCTCTACCTGATTATATCCTTTACCGAATTGGCCCTGAATCACCTTAAGGGTTTTCCCGGCTATATCGGTAATGATAATGCTCGTTTCACCGGATTGCGGCAATTCAAAAGCAATGACCGTTTGTTTATTAAAAGGATTAGGACTGTTTTGATACAATACCATACGTTGATCCGGATCCATCGATCCTTTGAACTCCAGCTTCAATGGCCTGGAATCCACCTCATTGGTATAGGCTTCGGACCTGATTATTTTGGAATTAATGGAGAAATGGCGGGACAGCATACCACTGGTCTTTGCTTTTACAGAAATAAAAAACAACACGTCGTCTTTGTTTAATAAAGTCGCCAGGGTACTGTTCCAACTGGTCGAAATCAGGCCTTCCTGCAAATGGGTATATCCGAAATGAGATGGGTCCAATATCAACTTGCCTTTTTTATAACCAGTGTATTCCAGTGTTTTGGGATCCAGTTGAAGGGTAAACTGGTAGCCGATAAGATACCCGGCCTTTGACATCCTGATCGGGATATCATACGATTTGCCGGCCTCCACCTTGATCTCTTCTGTTGAAAAAATGATATCCTCTGCGTTGGTTCGGAATTCCATGCCCATCAGTTGATGCGCAGTGACTGATTCATTGACATCTCCGATTTTAATGCCTACAAAATCATAATTCTTTGAAGGGAGCGGTATGCCTTTCATTTCGAGCACTTCTTTAATCACATAAGGACTTAAACCCCCGGTGACTGATTTATCGGCAAACCGCCAGGATTTATTATTAGGTAATTTTTCATAGATCCCCAGAATCAATTTTCTGAGTTCTACCAAATCCACTACATCGATATCTTTTGAATTGTTTACATCGGCCGCTAAGTGTTTGTATTTGGAGGTTAAGGATTTTACCCCCATGATGTGTTGTTGGATGACCACCAGGTCAAGCGTAGACACGCCATTCATCCAGTCTGCGTTGCGATCCGGAACGACCAGATAGGACTTTGAAACATCGAGCCCGCTAAATTGGTATTTTCCATCATTAGAGGTCATCACAGAAGAGGGGGCAGCGGCGGCCGATCTTAACTCTACCTGCACATTTTGGACGGGTTCTGCATTTTCAGTATTTACACTTCCTCCAAATGAGGCCACATGGGCTTCCACACAGATTTTCGGGGTATTGTTGTCCTGAATCAGAACATATGTAGTACAAAAGTCAGTGTTGCCAGCTTCATCTACCACAAATACACACAGGATCTGTGTACCCAATTCCCGGCAACTGAAACTCATGCTGTCTGGCCCGGGTTTGGTGCAATCTGCAGCCCCGAAGTAAAATTTTAATTTGTCCTTCTGAGTACAATTATCAAAGCTGCCTGCATTAAAATCCTTGGCCCAGATCGTGATCTCTCCCGTATTGGGCATGATCACCGTGGAAATGCCATTATAACAATACGGGGTAGGTTTTTTACAATCTTTTACCGTCAGGTTGATGTGACAGGTATCCGTATTGCCACAATGATCACTGGCGAATACCGTTAGTCGGTAAATGCCTGAACCCAGTTCTTCATTAAAATTTTTTACACTGATGTTGCTTTTCTTTTCAATACTGCCATTGGCTCCGGCATCCAGCTCCCAACGATATCCGATCAGTGCAGCCGGTGTACAATTATCCGCTGCAGTAAAGGGGATTAAAAATTTTTCTTTACACCCATTAACGAAAGAACATAAAACGGAATCCCTGCAATTTAGAACCGGCGCTTCATTATCCACCACTTTGATAATTTGGGTGTAGGTCATATACCCGTCTCCTTCGTCTTTCAGGTGGCGGTATACACAAAATCGATCGCTGGTGTCAGCTACCTTACGATCGTCCACGATCACCTCCGGGTATCGGTCATGGGCATTGGGATCGAATTTACACCAATCAATAAGTTTCCAGGTCCGGACGATTTTATAACACGCGTCCGGAACAATATCGTATCGTATATCTTCATAATTCAGCCCCACCAATTCACAATCGTCATCCATAATCACCGGCCTTCCGGTGACCTCCGGGGCCAGGCTGCCACTGGATAGACAATTTACAGAAACATCTTTTGGAAATTCCACTTCAAAATCTGAACGATGGCGGGTTATGATTTTTTGTTCACAGGTAATCGTAGTGTTACACTTGTCTTTAACCGTCCAGGTTCGTTTTAACCACCCGTTCCCGCATTGGTCAATATATGATTCGTCCTTGGTGACCGGATCACCCACCCAACAATTATCCCAGATGATAAATTGCCCTGGCTCTGCATCCTGACCACGGCCACCGCTCCTCATTACCGGTTTATAAAATGCTGTCCTGGGATCGGTTTTGCCTATGGAGTCCCTGCGGTCAAGACACAACCAGGTATGGCAATACACCGGGGACCACCGATCCCTGCTGTATTCGCAGAGGTGTTTGTAATCACCATGTTCGGCCTGGTGTGCAGGGCCATATATATTACAACCATACCAGCCGAATGCTTTTCCGGTGGCATCTACAGTATCTTGCAGATGGTCATCAAATTCTATTTCGCATTCGATCGCCTGGTAGGCCTGATGATTAAACTCACAGGAACCATCCGATGCATTTATGGTAGGATCATAGTCATATTTTCCATTGCCATTCGCCAGCACCAGATCGTTGGTAAACGTTTCTCCACAAACCGCCTTGGCAGATTCGAGTTTATTGTATTTGTGCCCGTTGAAAAAATATCGTTTCCCTTTTATTTCACGTACATCAGTCACATTGTCACAATACCAATAAAGACTGGGAGGGGTTTCACACACCGGCGGGGTTTTGTCATCTACTTTGATGATGATCATACATTCATTGTACAATAATTTGGAACAGGTATTACCGGGAGCGCCAGGATTAAACGTTGAATTCAGATTAATCACCACTATGGGATTAAAATAGAATATACAATCCCGCCTGTTTTCTATAGCGCACCCATCCCAACCGCCTTCGAAAAACGTATTGTGGATTTGATATTGAGCTGCGCTGCAATTAGTCGGTTCGCCGGGATAATCATTGTTGTTGATCAATGGATTTTTAGTTTCCATATTTGCTTTTAGAAACCAGGCTTGCCAATTGGATCTGCACCAGTTGATTTCAGGCTTGGCATCACATGACTTTTTGCCTTCCGGGTGGAACCGGGTATAATTTATCCAGGCCCGGCACAACGGGATATTGTTATAGGTAAACCAGGTATGTTCCGAACACGGGAACACATGAGGATCGTACCGCGGAATCCCACACGCTTCATAAACCCTCAAGACTACTTGATTTTCTCCACAGGAAGTGAGGTCGAGATAGTCTTTGAATATAAAACAGTTGATATAGTCCTCCAGAAAAGCGTCGTAATCTTTTTTATATTTCCAATAATCCGAATTGCAGGTTTTAGTCCAATAATTTGTCCAGGCATTCCGGGTCGTTGAAATGGAGTCCATAGGAGCCACAGCAAAATGCAAAACATTGCAACAATTATCCCTGCTTCCATTGTCCAGATCTTTTGCATAGATGCGCGCCCAGCAGGTAGCCGGATCCACCGTAATCTGAGTTTTTTCATCACAGAGTGGAGACGGCGGAGAAATGTCCGATATACATACCTTAATCAACTCTTCCTTTTTATTCAGGCAAGGATCAGCCAGGGTATTCAGAACATCAAAACAATGCCTGCCGAAAATACCCCCTGATGCAGGTAATTTAAGTGTAACCGGCAGATTGCCTTCCAGGACAATTTTTTTACCGTGCTCACTATCTTTATATTCCAGTGAATACGATTGTGAAACCGGGCTGCAATCATCTATGGTAAAAGCTTCAATGGTTACGGGCACTATACAATCATGCTGGTTTACCGTTGCATAATATTCTTTTTTACCGTTGAGTACAATAGGGTTTTCGTAATCATCAATTTTAATATATTGTACACAGGTGGTATCCCTGTTGGCGCACCAATCTGCGATTTTCCATTCCCTGCGGATTTTGAATCCACTACCGCAAAGGGGCAGAATCTGGTCCTTATATCCCAGATTGACTTTACAAAGCCCTGCCCGCTGAGTGCCATGGACAGACCACATTAGTACACAAGAGTCGACCTGTATACAGGTATCCCGAACCGCCAATCCGGTGAGACCAGACTGAGCAGGATATGGCGTGTTTTTAGCTACTGCCACAATGACCAGGTCTTTAATCGCAGGTACGACCAGAGAATCCCTGGAGATGCAGGTCCGGATATTGCTGTTAAAGGTATCGCGGGACTGCAGGCGCAACAAAAATTCCGGGCTGGGATAGTTTGCGTGGGTCGGATCGGATGAAAATTGTATCAGGTCATGTCCGGCTCCGGTTGGTTGTTTACACTTTACCCTGCAGTTAAGGACGAGGTGATCCGGGCATTTGATCATGTGGAGACTGTCTTTACGAATCCTGAGGGTATCCTTACATTCACTGGAATTGCCCCATTGATCAAACGTCCGGATGGTTCGGTACACTCTTCCCAGAATCGCAGAATCACAACCGTATTCCACCCAGTTTAGTTTGTTGATCAGGGCTCTTCCTTCCTGCGAACAATTATCCTGGATAACACCTATGATCTGGTTAAACTGGGCTACCTGAAAACAACTGATTTCAATGCTTTTACAGGCAGGTTGAGGTGGATATTTATCTTCAACCTGGATATAACCCCAACAGCTGTTGAATTGCAGGGTGTCAAGTACGCGGTAAATAAAGGTGTACCCTAAATGCGAACGATCGACCCCCGGATAACTAAAAGTGTGTGTACCGTAAGGATAACTCAAAACGATTTGAAGATTCTGGCAATCCTCAACCCGTTCTAATACATCATCTATCCTGAGCAGGCGTTCGCAATTTTCATCGAGCGATACATTGATCCGATGATTACAGGTGAGCAAACAGGGCGATTGCGCCCATCCCGGCAACAGCATTAAGTTAAATAATAAAATCAGGACCCCGGACCGATTCCACTTTTGCAGCCTGCTCACCATTGTGGTGGCTTGTGGAATCATTACCAGTGGTTTGATTATATTTAATAAAATAAAAAATGGTGTAGCTTTTTGCATGGCGTTGGATACTATTCATCCATGAACCATCAAGAAACATTCCAAAAATTATAAAAATTTGTAATATGAGAGTAATGACAAGGGTATATGCATTTAATAATCAATAAATTATGTTATATTTTAACATATTAAATATTTTTTTAATTTGACGATTTAAATGGCCAAATCCACATTTCATAATACCCAGGTCGGCAAACGGAAATTAAAACTCAGTAATCTTGAAAAGGCGATCTATAAAAAAGATGGGATACTCAAGGCAGAAGTCATTCAATACTATCTCCAGGTAGCACCAACCCTGCTAAAGTATATCCGGGGAAGGCCTCTGAGCCTGATTCGTTATCCGGAAGGAATTGAAGGGGAGACTTTTTTTCAAAAAAACAGACCGGACTGGACACCGGATTGGATCAACAGTGTAGAGCTGGGTAAGGAGAAAAAAAACTATTTATTGGCTGAAGAAGAAGCTACCCTGGTGTGGATTGCCAATCTCGCCGGTCTTGAACTACACATCGGAAATTGTCGCAAGCCGTTATTTACCCATCCGGACATGCTGGTATTTGATCTGGATCCTCCGGAAGAAGGATGGTGGGAAAAGACCAAAAACATTGCCCAATCCCTGCGTGAATTTTTAACCAACTATGGCTATGTCGCTTTTTTAAAAACCAGCGGTAACAAAGGTTTGCATTTGTTTATCCCCATTGAACCCAGTCAGCCCTACGATATTGTAATGGAAGTCCTCAAAAACCTAACCCAGGAATTTGTCAGCCTTCATAAAGATACCTGTACGCTCAATGTGCGTAAAAACCAGAGACTGGACAAGATATTTGTGGATATTCAACGCAACCATGCTTCGCAGACCATCATCGCACCCTACTCCTTGCGTGGCAAACCAGGAGCCCCGGTTTCAATGCCGGTCGATTGGAATGCATTGGGCGACTTAAAAAGTTCGAAAGAATTTACCATTCATAATACCATCGAAAAACTTTCGCAATACGGGGATCCCTGGGATGGGTTTTTTACCAAAGCCGTCCTCCTTCATCCTTTTCGTCCCCTGGCCCAAAACAAATCAACATTAAATCCGGAAGGAAATAAACATAAAAGTCCGGAGCAACTGGCAAGCTATGAGCAAAAAAGGGATTTCAACAAAAGCCCGGAACCGAAAGGAATTGATACCGATGAATACACCTCACCCAATGCCTTTGTGATCCACCGGCACCATGCATCACGGTTGCATTATGATCTCCGGTTACAGGTTGAAGGTATCCTCCGGTGCTGGGCCGTACCCAGGGGATTACCCGATCAGTCAGGAATAAAACGATTAGCAGTTGAAACAGAGCCCCACCCTATCCAATACCTCAACTTTGAAGGGGTAATCCCTAAAGGTGAGTACGGAGGAGGGGCGATGTGGATATTTGCAAAAGGGCGTTTTGAAATTACAAAACAAAAAAAAGACGGGTTTTATTTTCAGTTATACAGTCCTGAACTGGAAGGTGAATTCAGGATGCACAATACCAAAGGAAAAGAGTGGTTGCTGGAAAGGGTTGATCGCAGTCAATGGGATAGAAACACTCTTATAGCTCCCATGCTGGCCGGTTCTTCCACCAGTTTACCGGCAGACAAAGACCTGTTTCAATATGAGGTCAAATTGGATGGTATCCGGGTAACAATCCGGGTCAATGAAGAGACTTTGCAAATATTTTCGCGATCCGGGAGGGATATTACCAAACAATTCCCGGAACTGATACAAGGGCGGGAAGACCTCAATGTCAGTGTAGGGAGTTTTGAGGCAGAAATTGTTTGCCTGGATAAAGAAGGAAGGCCTTTATTTAAAGATGTTATATCGAGAATGCATGCCGGTAACCACGCCATCGATACCCTTAGAAAACAAAAGCCGGTCTATTGTTACCTCTTTGATTTGATCTATCTGGATGGCAGGGTGTTGATAAAAGAGCCACTGGTAAGGAGACAGGAATGGTTGAAAGACATCATTAAATCCAAAAAGGTATTCCGGGTCAGTGAGGTGTTTCCCGATGGAGCCATGCTGAAAAATGCCGCAGAGCAGATGGGCCTGGAGGGTATTATGGCCAAACGAAAAGACAGTATTTATATCCCGGGGAAAAGAAGTCCGGACTGGTTAAAAATAAAATTCCGGAATACCATGGAATGCACGATTATTGGGTTCACGGCAGGCAAGGGTGACCGTCAGCCACATTTTGGTTCCCTTCAACTGGTTTCCAAAGATGATTCCGGACATTGGGTATACCGCGGTCGGGTGGGCTCAGGTTTTGATGAAACCGCATTAAAAGAAATAAAAAATCAGTACCTGTTACCAATGATATTGAAAGAAAAACCGTTAAATCTCAATATAGAGGAAGAAAAAAACACCACCTGGGTCAGGATGGTCCATATCTGTGAGGTACAATACGCTTCGGTCACTCCCAACGATACCTTGAGGGAACCGGTGTTTCTCCAGATGCGGCCTGATCTGGAATAGGTGGAATAATTTTTGTAATTTATAATTTCAATCATTAAATGTCATTAATATGAGGTCAATCTGGAAAGGCCATATCCGGTTTTCATTAGTCACTATACCGATCCGTCTTTACAATGCCATTGAATCAAGTCAGACTGTGAGTTTCAGGCAATTGCATAAAAAAGACCTTAGCCCAATCGGCTATGATAAAAAATGTAAAACCTGCCTGGAATCGGTAAAAAATGAAGACATCATAAAAGGGTATGAATACGCCACGGATCAATACGTGATCATGGAAAGCGAAGATTTACAAAAGGTAAAATTAAAAAGCACCAAAATTATTGACATCGAAGCTTTCGTCAGTAAAGATGAAGTACATCCGGCCTTATTTGATACCCCTTATTTTGCCGGTCCTGACGGTGAGGTCGCGACCAAAGCTTACAACCTGCTCAAAACCAGTCTGGATCAATCTAACCGACTGGCAGTCGGACGTGTGGTCCTTAGGGAAAAAGAAGAAGTCGTCCTGATAGCCCCTAGTGGACCAGGGCTTATGATGTATATGCTCAGGTATCCCAGTGAATTGAGGAGCATCGATTCGGTCCCCCAACTGGATAGTCAGGCGGTCATTGAAGAGGCCCAGCTTAAACTGGCCAATGTACTGGTTGAAACCATGACCAAGCCGTTTAAAGATCTGCCACTCAAAGACCGCTATCACGACTCCCTGATGGAAATTATTCAGGCCAAAATAGACGGGAAAGAAGTGGTCTCGGTGAAAGAGGAAGAAACGCCAATCGTAGACATAATGACTGCCCTTAAAGAAAGTATTCATCAGGCTAAGGCGGACATTAAACCCATGGTAAAAGCTACCGGCGAAATGGAACGTGAATCTCCCGGGTCGAAGAAAAAAAAATCGGCCTGATTCCAGGACCGTTAATTTATAATAGAAGCATAAGAATTTTAGGACCTGATTTTTGTCATAGGCCAATGTCCTGAAATTTATCTATCATTATGCAATGGGATCCATATTTTCATTTATGAAAAAGGCTCTGATGTTAATCCTGAGTTTTATTATCATTTACTCCTGTGAACATGAACCAGACCCAATCCGGTTGGTTAATCTGGAGCTTCAAAATTTAATTCAGTCAGCCAGCCCGGATCAATCGGCCAGTTTTTTCATCATGCCGGAGAGTACGGACCTCACTAACTTACCCAATCAGGACAAAAAAAACCCGGTTACCCGCGCTAAGGTTGAATTGGGCAAACTCTTGTTTTTCGAGACCGGATTAGCTCTAGAACCAAAATATAATGTCTCCACCGATACGTATTCCTGCAGTAGCTGCCATATTCCGTCCAAAGGATTTACAGCGGGTCGTTTTCAGGGGATCGCCGATGGCGGTATTGGATTCGGACTTTCCGGTGAAGGTCGTAGAAAAAACAAACTTTATTCAGGCAAAGAGGTGGATGCACAGGGTGCGCGACCATTGCCGACGATCAATCTGACCTATGTCACCAATGCTTTATGGGCTGGTTCGTTTGGGTCCTTTGGAGTAAATGCAGGTACATCATCTGTCTGGAAACAAGACAGCCTGATCGAAATTAATTTTAAAGGGTTAGAAGGATTGGAAGCCAATAACCAGCGGGCACTTATTGTTCATCGCCAGGTCGTGGATAAGAAGGTGACGGATAAACTGGGATACACTCCACTCTTCGATGAAGCTTATCCCGAGGTACCTGTATCTGCACGATATTCCAGGGAAACAGCCGGGATGGCTATTGCAGCCTACCAGCGAACGATCCTGACCAATCGGGCACCGTTTCAAAATTGGTTGAAGGGCGATGAGGAAGCGATGAGCGAAAAACAAAAAAGAGGGGCTGTATTATTTTTTGGAAAAGCGGGCTGCGTAAATTGCCATAAAAGCCCTTCTTTCAATTCTATGGAATTCCAGGCAATTGGCACCAATCATCTTTTTCAAAGTGGCTTCGATGTATTCAGAACGGATGGCGCGGATAGACGCAACCTGGGTCGGGGTGGTTTTACGTACGAGGAAAATGATATGTTTAAATTTAAAGTTCCGCAATTATATAATCTCAAAGATGTAGGTTTTTATTTCCATGGAGCAAGCAAAAGGACGCTGCGGGAAGTGGTGGAATACTTCAATAAAGGGGTACCTGAAAACCCCGGAGTGCCAGAATCTCAGATTTCTCCTCGCTTCAGGCCTCTTCAACTTACCGGTCAGGAATTGTCGGACCTGACTGAATTTCTTGAAAATGCATTGTTTGACCCAAACCTCGAACGGTATATGCCTGCCGGCATTTTATCCGGAAATTGTTTCCCCGATAATGATCAGGTTTCCAAAGTGGATTTAAATTGTAACTAACCTGGCAAAGTAGGTCGGTTCGTATTAAGGCTATTTATAACTTATATTGCAATATTCCTATCTTTAGGTGTGGCGAAAATTATCCCTTATCAAACCAATAGGTTTCAGCCCATTGATTATAAAAGGGCTGATGATCAGATCCCACCCCAACCCGCTGGTCAGTTGGACCTGTTTAATACCCAGGTCGATCAGGGGATTCAGCTTCCATTGGCGCAGAATACGTTTGAACTGGCTTTAAAACTGGATTTACACAATGATCCGTCGGCGGAGCGGTATTACCTCAAATCCATCGAAAACCATGAGTCCACCGCCCACTCCTTATGCAACCTTGGAGTGATTGCTGCCCACAAACAAAAGATGGCATTGGCCATTGATTTTTTTACCAGAGCATTACTCGAAGAGCCGCGGCATATTGAATCACATTTTAACCTGGCTAATGTATATTTTATCGCCGGCAATATTCCCTTATCCGTATTACATTACCAGGTTGTAATCCAAGTCACACCGGACTTTAAAGATGTCTATTTTAATCTGGGACTGGCCTATCTGGAGATGGAAGATTTCAAATCTGCCCGGATTAACCTGCAGCATTACAAATCCTTGAACCCAGACAAAAACCTGCAAAACCTGAATCTGATCCTGGAGTCCCTGGCTTCCATCATTTAATGTCTGCATCCACCCTGGTGACTCTTGGGCCGCGAACATTTGTCGTTTCATTAAACAAATATTCGGACGTTAATGGTTGTTGATAATCGATTAGGTATAATTTTATTAATTTGTGCAGACCAAATTTAGACCCGAATGGCGCAGGACATTGAGTTGATTTTATCCCGGCAGCTAGCCGAATATCTTTCTACCCCGATCGCTTTGGTTGATCACGATGGGAAAATGATTTATTTCAATGAGTCAGCGGGGCATGTCTTGGGCAAACATTTTGATGAAAATGGAGAGATCGACATCAGGGACTGGGAAGGACGGGTTTTTGAGAATGAAAATATGCTCGACGGGGTAAATATTCACGAAATTTCATTTATCAAAGTATTAACCGGTAGACATATTCTGCAAGGCGAATATTGGATGAGAAATTTCGAAGAGATCAATCAAAAAGTGATGATCATCTGCATCCCCCTGATAGGGATGTCCCAACGGGAGATCGGTGCCATGATCTATTTTAACCTCATCCATCGGTCATGACCCTTCAATTTTGGGGAACCCGGGGTTCGATCCCAACCTTTAATGATGAGACCCAAATTTATGGGGGAAATACATCCTGCGTTTCGTTAGTTGACCAGGGCACCCTCATCATCTTCGATGCCGGATCCGGGATCAAACGATTAACTGATAGCGAATACATTAAAGGATTTAAAGAGTTTCATATCCTGCTGACTCATATGCATTTTGACCATATCCAGGGGCTGGGTTTTTTCGGTCCTTTCTTTAATCCGGAAAACAAGGTAAATATATATGGTCCTGCCATCAATTCAGAAGAACTCATCAAAACCCTTTCCAAATACCTTTCTCCACCTTTGTTTCCAGTCAGGATCAGGGACTTTAAAGCTGATGTTCAGTTTCACGCTTTACCCAAACGAAGCCTCAAAATCGATCACCTCTCCGTCTCTTCGGCCTATTTATGCCATCCCGGTCCTACCCTGGGATACAGGATAAACAATGAACAGACCACCCTTTGTTATATTCCGGACCATGAGGTAGCACTGGGAGTCCCCTCTTTTCCAAAATCAACGACCTGGACATCGGGATTTGACCTGGCTGCAGACACCGATCTTTTGATTCACGATGCTCAGTATAGCAATCAGGAATACCAGGCAAAGATAGGATGGGGCCACAGTAGTTTCAACCAGGCGATCCGGTTTGGTGAATTGTGCAGAACAAAAAAATTATTTTTATTTCACCACGATCCGGCGCATTCTGATCAGCAACTGGAAGAATTACTTGCAGAACAAACTCCGGCCTCACGGAATTTTGAAATTAATCTGGCGAAAGAAGGAGATCGTATTGAATTAAATTGAATTAAATTAATCAGCTGATTTTTCCAGGTTGGCTTTTATGGAGTTGCGACCTTTATGTCGGATCAATTCCCGCTCCGCATAACGACTAAACATGGCTTCCTGATCAACCGTCGTAAACATCGAATGTCCATTATAAAATCCTTTCAAATGGCGCTGGCGAAAACCTTCATACAGGGATACAGCGCAAGCCACTGAAATATTAAGACTTTGTACCATCCCTACCTGTGGGATTATAAAGTTACCATCTGCATGGACTGCCGCTTCTTCACTCACGCCCAAATGTTCATTTCCAAATAACAAGGCAATCTTTCCGGTTAAATCCATTTCGTATAAATTTTTACACCCCGCCACAAGACGGGTAGCCCAGATCTGATCATATCCTTTTAGCCGGACAGATTGAATAGCTTCAGGGATATTGTCAAACTGAAATACATCCACCCATTTGCGGGCGCCTGACGATGCCCGCTTTCCAAGGGTAAACCGGGCCTGGTACTTAGGGTCAGTATAAATGAGAAAAATCTCATGGATACCTACCGCATCACAACTGCGCAGCACCGCACCAATATTGTGCGGATCACTGACATTTTCCAGCATTACGGTGAAATGGATTTGACGCCTGGCAATAAGGTCCCGGATTTTTTTTTGACGTTGGTCCAGCATATGGGACTTCATCGGACAATATTAAACCGGAACTGGTCAAATTTCAGGATATGCAGCGCCTTATTTTCAATACAAATGACATTATTTAAACGGTCATCCACCATAGCAGAGGTGTTGATTATTTTTTCCAATTTAATTTTAGTAGCCAGGCCTTCAAAAGACAAAGCATCATCGCGATGATGAAAGGTTTTACCATACTGGGACAACATCTGGACCAGGTACTGGATCGCATCATAACCTTCATAGGCATCCCGGAGCGGAAAAGTCTGATACGTATGAAAAAATGACTTCCTGAATGCGGAAACTTTATCCAAACTGTAGTCTGCAAACGATGAAGAGGAGATCACTACCTTCAATTGGGAAAACAAACTGGTAAAGTCAACACCATAATCCTGCCACGATGGCATACCCACCACGGTGATGGATCTGTTGTTCCGCATCAGATTGAGGTGGCGGAGAAAATTAAATACTACATTCGGATCATCAAATTCAGTGACGATATAAACATTTTTTGTAGAGTCCAGGTATTTGTATTCATCGCCAAACTTAAAATCATCTTTTACCACTATTTGTGCAAACATCGTGCTGTCCTGGCCATTTAATTCCTGCAATGCAGTTTGAAAATAATTCATCAGCGGCTTAAACCTTTCCCTTCCGACCATACAGACTTCATTTGGTGAAAAACCATCCAGGATATATTTTGTCAGTACTTCGCAATGAGTAGGCAGGGAAGATTTGAGGAGGATATAGTTTGGATTTACAAATTCTATCGTTCTGAAGGAGTTCCAGGGGGCTACCATGGGTACATTATTTTTAATGGACAGTTTTGCCGCTTCATTCAAATGGTCCCTCCTATAGGGCCCGATGATCAGATCGGCTTGTTGTATAGCCGGTGAGTTTAAGACCGGTAAAATGGCATCTGCTGCAGCTCCGACATCGACGACCCGGATTTCCAGCGGGGTATTTTTATTCCCCATGTCCTGAATCCCCATTTTCAGTCCGGCGTAATAATGAAAAAACTTTTCTGATCCTTCCCCACTCAGTTCTTTGTTTATATTTTCTTCAGATAAAGGCAACAAAAGCACAACCTTATAAGCTGTTTTTTTGTCACCCGAAGGGTCGGTCAATTCAGGATCTTTACCCGTAATCTTAATCAATGGATCTTTACCTGAATCTGTCCAGCGAACGGTGTCTACCCGGGTATTGTTCGTATCGGCTTTTTCATATCGACCAGTTTTAGGGTTGTATACTTCTTTTGCATCAACTACCGGGGTCTGAGGTTTGACTGGGGTGCTGGTTGTTTTTTTTGCGGGTGAACATGCGAACATCAGCAGGCCGATCGCCATGCCAACGAGCTTGGCAAGTTTACTCCCATTCAATGGTAGCCGGTGGTTTGGTACTGATATCATATACGACACGGTTTATTCCTTTTACTTTATTAATAATTTCATTGGATACTTCAGCCAAAAAATCATACGGCAACCGGCTCCACTCCGCCGTCATACCATCCATTGAATTGACGGCGCGCAAAGCCAGGGTATATTCGTATGTCCTTTCGTCTCCCATAACACCAACTGACCTGACCGGCAAGAGAATAGCCCCTGCCTGCCAAATGGTGTCATAAAGATTATGCTTTTTCAACATAGCCATATATATTTCATCAGCTTTCTGCAATATCCCGATTTTTTCTTCTGTGATTTCTCCGAGGATGCGTATCCCCAGGCCCGGACCGGGAAAGGGGTGTCGGTTGAGAATGGAAGTTGGGATCCCCAATTCAAGTCCGATTTTGCGGACTTCATCTTTAAATAACATCCTCAGTGGCTCTAGCACTTTGAGTTGCAGCTGATCCGGAAGACCACCTACATTGTGGTGGGATTTGATGGTCACTGCGGGGCCATGCACAGACACGGATTCAATCACATCGGGATAGATGGTACCCTGTGCAAGCCATTTAATGTCCGTCAATTTATCTGCTTCCGCTTCAAACACATCGATAAATGATTTACCAATGATTTTTCGTTTTTGTTCAGGGTCACTTATTCCTTTGAGAGCATTTAAAAATGCTATGGAGGCATCGACTTGTTTGACGTTAAAACCATGTTGGTGGTATAGATCCATCACCTGTCTGATCTCTCCTAAACGCATTAGTCCGTGGTCGATTAAAAAACCATGTAAACGGGAACCTATTGCTTTATGAATCAACGCTGCAGCGACTGTGCTGTCCACCCCACCGGAAATCGCCATCAATACCTGGTCATCCCCTACAGTTTCCCGGATTTTATTTATTTGTTCATCAATAAAAACCGCCGGGGTCCAGTCTCCTTTAAACCCGCAGATTTTATATAAAAAGTTTTCTAATAGTGGTTTTCCCTCCAGGGTATGAGTTACTTCAGGGTGAAACTGAATAGCATAGACCGGAGGGCCGTAAAATTCGGACTTAAATGCAGCCACCCGGATAGATGAAGTCGAAGCCAATAAATTAAAATGATCAGGCAGATCCTGAACGGTATCGGCATGTGACATCCAGACTTGTGAACCATCTCCGATCCCCTCAAAAAACACATCGTCTTTTTCCAGGATATCCAGCCGCGCTTTCCCGTATTCCCGGTGATCTGATTTTATCACGGAACCTCCCAAAGAATCGGCCAGGAGCTGGGCTCCGTAACAAATGGCCAGGACTGGTACCTTACCCAATAACTCGCTCATGGAAACCCTAAGCGCATTGGCATCCCTCACAGAAAACGGACTTCCCGAGAGGATTACCGCTTTGGTCTGTTCATGGAGTTCAAACTGGTGATAAGGTTTGATTTCGCAATAAATATTGAGTTCCCGGATCCGCCGGGCGATCAATTGAGTATACTGTGAACCAAAATCAAGAATCAGGACTTGTTGGTGCATATCATTCAGCTAAGAGGCCCCTGCCCGCTTTTTGAATCCGGTTGGCTTCGGTAAGGTCCTTCATGATCCGGTCCAGGACCCCATTGATGAAATCTTTGCTTTTAGGGGTGGAATAGGTTTTAGATAATTCAATATATTCGTTGATGGTGGCTTTGGTCGGAATAGACTCAAAGTTCAAAAATTCACAAACCGCCATTTTCAGCAAAATCATGTCCACAATAGCTACCCGATCAGAATCCCAGTTTTTAAGGGTGGGTTTGATGATAGCTGCCAGATCTTCTTCCTGGTCGATGACGTGTTTAAGGAGGTCTTTGCCAAATTTCAACGTGTCCTTATCGGTGACCATAAATTCTTTGTAGAATTCTTCCGATGCCGGTAAGGCCTTCATGGTTTTTTTGATAGCTCCGATGACCAGCGAATCATCATCCTCCCAATTGTATAACTGGTCTTCAACGATTTCGTTGAACAATTCATTTTTCCTTAAAAAGCGGTAGAGCTCCAGTAAAATTTCGAGATGGTTGTATGTAGAAATCGTTTTATCGGAATATCCCTTATACCAGTCGAGTTTGGCAAATTCACTGTATATCTTCTTAAAAACATCTTCCTCCACCCATTTGTCAAATTCCCCTTTTATAAAAAGTTTCTGGAGTTTTTTGTTTTGGACCAGGCTTTGAATCAGGTCGTTTTCATACAGGACAGGTACAAAATTTTTATCCTCCGAAGTGGGTAAATATTTGTTTTGAATTTTGTCTGCAATATTTTTTGACTGCTCACAAATCTTTTGAACCAGGTATAGCTGGAAAAGATATAAATCAAAGGATTGTTGAAGGGATTGATCTAATAATTTGGGAAGATGGGCTTCCTGGATGTATGCGTCTCTGTTCTTTGAAAACAGGATCTGCATCACTTTAACACGTAAATTTCTCCTACTTAACATGGGCTGCTGTCGTCACTTCTGATCGCACAAATATAGTTGAATTATTAATATGGATTAAACGAATGAAAGGCTATTTTATGATAGAAATTTAAATAAACCGGCAATTTATTTAATAAGTGCTAAAACTGTTTCCATGGTTGGTAAATGTCTGGCATGCCATTTTTTAATGATTTTACCTTCTTTCCAGAGCAAAAGGCCGGGATTGGATCTCATCATGGTTTTCAGTAATATATCATCTGCCTGATATATCGGATATCTCGCTCCCGTATAGGCTGCAAAATCCTTTATTTGGGCGCTGCCGAGTCCACCGGTGACCGCGACGACCTTGACGCCGGCATCCAGAAGTGGATGGGCCAGCCGGTTGATTTCATTCCTAAAAAAGGAGGCATCTGCAGAGTCCGGGATAAAAACGGATTTGATTTCTTCTTGTGAAGAGGTCCTGCTAAATTTTTTAATTCTCACGGTGTCTGCGCTGACCAGATAAAGGCTATCTGTAAATACGCTGTCTTGTATGATGGTCTTTTCTTCAATGGTCATACCGTATACTTTATAGGCGTTGATCATGAGCATTGGTTTATCTTCAGCCAGCAAATCCTGAGTCACCTCTTTCCCCTCGACATCCAGGATGATAAAATCACTGACTTTGGTCTTGGGCACTGCAGTCTCGCCATATAAAAATTTAACTTCCCACGATTCTTTAGGATATTTTTTGAATTCCTTCATATAGACCGCGTAAGGTACTTCGAGAGTCTCCCTGGTGGTTTTATTCTTTAGAGCAGCAAATTCAATTTTTTGTTGCTGGGCTGCATCCAGCTCGGCTTTCCGGGTAGTCCGAATATCAGCACCGGCCTTAAAAGCCCTGAAATCCCAGACCGGTTCATTCATATAGGTATTATAATAACAAAAAGCACTTCCTGCCAATAATACTCCCAGCATGATGATCACCCGGCGAAAAGGGGTCCACAACTGGTGCTGTATTTTTTGCCAATACAGGAAAATGAAACCGGGGATTAATAAAAATAAATCTTTGAAAAATGAAATTTTGGGATCCAACTTTAAAAAATCACCGAAACATCCGCAATCGGAAACCCTCATCTGTTCTTTTTCGTAACTCCCCCAGGCTGAAAATTCAAAAAAATTACTGTTGGAAGGAACATAGCCGGTCAAATACGTAAAACCGGTGAGCAAAGTAAAAAAGACCAGCAGGAGAAAAAACACCCATGCCGTCAATTTGGGTTTAAAACCAAGCATCAGAGCAAATCCTACCAAAATCTCCAGGAGGATCATTCCTATGGAAATTCCCACTGCCGATTGGGCCATCCAGGGGAATAAAGGCGCTAAAAAAGCAAACCAGGTAGGTTCAAAAGTCTGTTGAAAAGCCGCAAAGTATTGTTCCATTTTAAAGGCCGTGCCCATAGGGTCCACGGCTTTTACAAACCCGGAAAAAACAAACCAAACTCCGCAAAAGTGTTGTAAAAAGGAGATGATCCATGATTTCGGCTTTTGTATCCATTGGTTCATACCTATGGTGAGTAAGGCACCTGCTATAGTAAAAGCAATAAGTAAGGTATTCAGGCTCATATCCTAAAAATTTGGGTTGTGATGTTGTTTAATGAGAATCAGGGCAAAAATAGCGTAATTCATGATGTCCATAAAATTGGCATCCGTTCCTTCGGAAACTCTGGTCTCCCCTAACTTATCTTCGATTTCTTTAATCCTTATTATTTTCATCAGGATCAGGTCGGTCATGGATGATATTCGCATGGATCGCCACACCTCATCGTAGTCATGATTTTTGTCGAGCATCAATTGATACACTTCGGTAACGCATTCATCGTAATAACCAACAATGTTGTCCTTGGCCAGAAGAACGGGTTGTCCTGTTTCCTGCTTTTTCAACAAAATCAGGGCCATGAGGCAATAATTAATAATGCCGATAAATTCAGTTTCTATGGAGTCGTTTATTTTCTGATCTTTTTTTTGATCAACTGACCTGATCCTGGCGGCTTTGATATAAATCTGGTCAGTGATGGAGGATGGCCTGAGAACCCTCCAGGCAGTGCCGTAATCATCGTTTTTTTGTATAAACAATTGCCTGGCTTCCTCTACTACGCGGAGGTATTGTTGCGGCGTTCGACTCATGTAGCACAAAGATAATCATGGCAAAGGGTATCCCACATCCAAATAGATCGAATGACCCGGTTTTCGGATAGATAGCCTAAATAAAGGGTATGCAAGGTCCCGGATTCCAAAAAAAGGTGGAGATTTTTATTTCCGAATTATCCTTAAAAATGCTCTGGAATCCAGAGTCTGGAAATTGAGATTTAAAATAATAACTAAAATTTGGTCTGGAAGTATTATTTTTGCACCCTAAATTTCAGAAAATGAACCCGATTCAATTTGTCCAGGATCAATTATTAAAAGAACGCCCAGATACAGGGGTTAAACCTGGCGATCACGTCAACATCAGTTACAAAATTATTGAAGGCGATAAAGAGCGTATACAAAACTTTAAAGGTGACGTTATCAAACTCACGGGATCAGGGCTTACCAAAACCATTTGTATCCGCAAGATCTCCAATGGTATAGGTGTAGAAAGGATTTTCCCCATTAATTCCCCCAGCATCGTAGAAATTAATTTGCTTAAAAAAGGCAAAGTCAGGAGAGCTAAACTGTACTATCTACGCAGTCTATCCGGTAAAAAAGCCCGTATCAAAGAGAAAAAAATCAGTCAGTCCGCTGCTGCCCCTGTTAAAGAAAAAGCTAAAGAAACAGCTGAAGCGTAGTTTTACTTGTTGTCTTATCTTATCTGCTGATTACCAGCTTTCTAGTAGCGGTAAATGCCCCGGATTTGACCTGGATCAGGTAGATACCTTCCGCCAGGTAGTCCACAGATAAACTAAACAAATTGTCTGTATTCAGGATTCTCGACGACTGTCGGATCAACCTTCCATTGAGGTCGGTAATGTCGATCTGGGCTTGTAAGCGGTTAGTTTGAACCAGGTTCAATTCGACGGAAACTCGATCCCGGGCAGGGTTGGGGAATACACTAAATTTTTTTATCCAGTCTTCTTCAGCATAGGAGGTGACAACACAGAAAGGCCCTTGTTTGATAATGTCTACTAAAATAGAATTGGAAGACAGGGAGAAACAATCATCAGCAATTGCTAAGCCTGAAATAAGGGACAGCCCCGGCGAAACCAGCAATCTGCCAGTGTATATCACAGAATACAAGCGGGTTAAACCAACACTGTCTTTATTAAAATCAATAATAGGATTTGAAACCACTTTAAGGATTTTGTTGCTAAAATCTACCATCAGATAGACTGTATTAAATCCAACCGAGTCCGAAGTTGAAAACTGAATAGAATCCGCTTTTGAATCTCCGGAGCATATCGTCAGCACAGAATCCAATTTGTTGGTCTGGATTCGATGAGGGGGCGGTACCGTTTTATGGATAGTTATAAAATTATCCGTCAGGTCATAACAATTATTTGAAAACACGGATTGTAAAACATTTTTATTCAGGGTACCCGTAAAATCGCCTTTGTACGCTACACCGTACACCCGACAACTTGTATTGATCACCCCGGAGCCAAAATTGATCAAATCCACCGAACTGAATCCTGTAATAATATTCTGGAGATCCGTGATGATAAAACGGTAACTCAAGGACCTTGTATTCTGCGGAATAATGCGGATAAGGTCAAGATCCAGATTGGCTGGACATACGTAAACCGTGGTCGAACCTTCCGATGAAGTCAGTACACCGCCGTTGATTTCTCCAATGATTATTTCTATGTTATTTGAGCTAAATGAAAAGCACTCCGATGAAAATTTTGTGAAATCGAGCGTATCCCCTACTACCAATTGAATGGATCCCGCGTAGGATACTCCGTAAATACGGTACAATCCTTCCGATAGTCCTTGAAAATTAAAAGTAAATCCCGGAGTGATCTGGAGTACTTTTTTAAATTCATCTGTCAGAACAAGGGAATAGGGATGCAAGGTGACGTCGACATTTCTAACTTGTACTAGTTTGGATTGGGTATCTGATGGGCAAAATAATTCTTTATTACTTCCATCCGGTAGGCGAATACCTCCTCCTCTTGGTTGTTCACGGATGACCCGGATAAAATTTCCAGATATGCTGTAACACCCATCCGAAAAAGAAGAAACAAAAAGATTACTTTGTTTGCTGATAATTCTGGTTCCGGAGTAGGCTACCCCATAAATCCGCATAGAGTTCAACGATGTATTTTCAAAAAGGAGAGAATCGTTGACTACAAATTCCACGATATTACCTCCATCCGTAGTCAAGACGTATTGGTAGGGTGAGTTACTGGCGTCCTGCCTGGAAAATAGCAGTTTCTTAGGACCCGGATTATTCGGACAGGTAAAATAAGTGGTTTGACCGTCTGCCATCCGTATAGTTCCTCCTTTGGCAACATCAAGATTGGCCGTCAATTGATTGGTACTGATGGCATAGCAGTCACTGCTCAAAGCCCCGGTGAAATTGGAATTAATGTTAATCAGCAAGTTTCCGGAATAGGAAACACCTACGATTTTAATTACACCTGGTGAAAACTGTTCAAAATCCAAAAACCCTCCCGGGAGGGTCATAGCTAATACTTTGTTTTGGGCATTAATGGCCACAATCACATAGTTATTTATACTGTTACCAGTGACCGTAAACGTATATCGGTCGGGTAACCGGTCTCCCGGGCAGCCAAAAAGTATAGTATCTCCCGTTGTAGCCTGGATCTTACCCGCAGAAGGTCTCAATAAAAAAACCTCGAGGTCGTTGGTCGCCCATAAAAAACAATCCGTGCTCAAAGACGCCTGGCTCGACCTGGATACCGTATCACCTGGTTTAATCAATAATGCCCCGGAATACTGCAAGGCCAGGATGGAATATTTTCCATCGGGATTGTTGTTGAGGTCAAATGTTGGACTAGTATAAACTTGTTGGACAATAGAATTTTCGTTGATCAATATAAATGCTGTAAAAGGCGAAATCCCATTGAGTACTCTTAATTCGTATATGTCCGCCTTATTGTCCAGCGGGCAGAATAAGGACTGCGGAGTCAGACTTTGTATCGTACCTCTCACCAGGGTGTCCAGATTTACCCTGGCTGCCGTAATACCCACAACGAAACAACCACTGGATAGGTTTTTGTCACTGATTTTGGAGACATTTTTGATAATATTGAGATTGCCGGTATATGTCATTGCGTGGATGAAAAAAGATTCCTGGGCAGCACCTTCCACCACAAATCTAGTGGAAGAGAAGGTATCGATAATAACCCCTCCGAACCGGGTAAATAAATATAACCGTTTGGAATTGCTTATTCCTTGAATCTCGATGGTTAGCGTATCCTGCGTGTTATTATTCAGGCAGATAGAAGTATCGGGTCTACCATTTTCCAGAAACACACTCAATGGTTTTGGCAAGTCCCTTACAACCATCAGGACATTTTCAGACAACCTGGCACAACCCGTTATGGCTGAAATGGTGCTCACATCCTGACCGACTGTAAATTTTACAGAATCTGTGTAGGATAAACCCCAGATTCTGAACGAGGTTATCGTAGTTCCATCAAAGTTAAAATTGGGGCTGGTCTGAAGCCTGATGATATTATCAGCGATATCGGATAATACAAACGAATATTTCAGATTAGAGGTGTCGGTCTTAAGAATGGTAAAATTATCAGGCTTACCATCCCCTGGACAAGCATACAGGACGTTTTCAGCCTCCGGGGTAAATATGGTATGAGGCAAACACTGACCAAAAGATCGGGATACCATCGCCAGGCAAAAAACAATGGGCAGCATTCTATGCAGGCGGTTTAATCGCAGGCTTTTTATGATCGGTTCTTCCATTTTGATCCAATTAGTTTTGAATCAGTACATTAGTACTATATACTTAACGAACAATTACATCATAAATCGTACCATAAGCATAAAAAAAAACCCCGAAGAACAAATTCCTCAGGGTTCGAAACATCAAAAGGCAAATAAAATGATGATAAATTTTCTATTTCGCAACGACCAGCTTGACTCTATCAAATATATAACCATTTTTGAAAATAATAAAATAAATTCCCGGACTTAAAGCCGATATATCCACTCTAACTTGTTCATTATCAATGCCTCCAATTGGCAAATTAATTTTTTGCTGAAAGCCACCGGCAAGCGAAATAAGGCTGATAGCGGGTTTGCCACCTTGCAGAGATTTGTTCCTGAATTGAAGAAAAACTTCCTGTTTTGCCGGGTTCGGAAAAATAGATAAAAATGCCGGGGAAGAACCGTCAACTCCCGACGTTTTACAGCTCGGACCGGAATTGACTTTTTGAAGTGTTATAAAATTTGAACTCAAATCATAACAACCTGAAGCGAGTATGGTGCTGGTCACATTATCATTTCTGAACACGGATAGAAGACCTCCGTAGGAAACTCCGTAAATCCTGCTTACTCCCGGATCTGCCCCGTTAAAGTCAAAACCCGCGGAAGATTGTTCTATAATACTTTGTAGTCGATTGTTTTGATCGGTGATCAAAAAGGCATACTTTAAACCGGTGTTGCCGGTATGGGTGAATAAAAGGGTATCCTTTCCAAGGTCTTCTACACAGATGGTCGCCGTCGTGTCTCCATTGGTCAAACTGATTCTCCCGGCATCTGCATTGGCCTTATAGACAGAAATAAAATCCGTGGAGATCGCAAAACAACCGGTACTGAGTCCGTCAGAAAGAATGGTTTTACCCAATAATTGCAGACTCCCCGTATAGGATATACCATAAATTTTGCAGAAACCAAGGCTGAACGTATCCAGGTCAAAACTGGCATCAAAACTCCATCCCAAAATGTCGCCTGCTGCCGAGGTTATTATATAAGCGTAAGGAAGCGGTACTTCCCCGGATGAAACGACTGAAATAAAATCAGATTGACCGTCCTGTGGACATAAAAAATAATCCTTGATTCCACCCCCTGAAGAAACAGTTCCGGCATTGGGAGCATATTTATGGATGGTGATCGAATTCGCTGAAATATTAAAACAACTGTCAGCCAGGCGGGATTCGGATACTTTTGAGCCAATCGCTGTCGTAAAATTGCCCCGGTAAGCCATACCGAATACCTGCAGGGTACCTGATGGAATTTGTTGATTGATAATCAAACCTGAAGTGGAAATATATTTTAAGGTATCGGACTGAATTCCGACATAAATATAGTTTACCCCCGGAGTAGCGCCATTTTTGGACAAGTACACAGTATCCAAACCGGATTCGTTAATACAGTAATTCAACAATGTAACGTTCCGGTTGGTCTTGATGGTACCTGCGGACAATTCATCAGCAAAAACCTGAATTGAGTTTTCACTCCATTGGAAACAATCTGCAGCAAAAGGAAGCCGGGTAAGGGTATCCCCTATTTTTACCAGCACGGAGCCCAGGTAACTGACCCCGAATATTTTTTTTGTCCCGGGGGGCAATGTTTCGAAATTAATCTGTTCTGCATGAAACGCCAGGATTTTATCATCCCCATCGGCCAGCACGTACTGATACTCCAAAAAGGTTTGGGAAGTAGTCTTCAAAGGAATAAAATCAGGCCATCCGTCTTTATGACAAATAGTATACGTCGTATCCCCTGAAGCCAGGCTGATCCTGCCACCAATGGGTTCATCCTTGATCAGGATTACCGGATTGGATGAAACATTAGCACAACCCGTAGCTAAGACACCATTTTTAATATGATCGCCAGGCTGTATCAATATTTCACCGGTATAGGCCAGTCCCCATATTTTACAGATCCCTTTTAAAGGGGTATTCAGGTGAAGGGTATCACGCTCAAGCACTCTGATGACGGTGTCTTTATCGGTGGTTAGTATGTAAGTAAAAAAACTGTTGTGTTGAAGTAGGGATTTGAAACGAATTGAAACCACTGCTTGTGACGTACAAAGCCTGAGGGTATCCTTGCCATCTTCAAGGCTTATGCTGCCCGCGATTGCTTCGTCCTTAATCACCGTCAATGATTCTGAGAGTTGAGCACAACCCGAAGATAAATTGGAACGGTTAATTACACTGCCAGAAGTCAGGTTAAGTTGGCCGGTATACGATATCCCGTATACCCGGTATACCCCATTGTTTAATGCCGAAATATCCAAAGACTTTCCGGAAAACAACGTAATAAACCTGTCCTGGGTATCGGTTAAAAATAAAGTGGCCGGCAGGAAGCCCGTGCCGCTCCAGGAAATTTCAACTGAAAGTTCTCCGGTGTCTGTAGCACAATAAAATTTTTCAGTAGTCTGATCCGCAAACTGAAGCGTGCCGGTTTTGGGTATATCTATCAAAATGGTCAGAAACTGATCAGAATAATCAAAACAATCATCTGAAGCTGGCGCAGCAATGGATTGTCCGATAGTTAAGGTTAAAATACCGGTGTAGCCCAGGTGATATATTCTCCATGGACCGATGGGCAGGTTATTAAAGTCATAAGCAACAGAGTCGCTCCAGGTTTGAACCGTTCCATTGTTGTCGGTAATCACCCAAAGTCTGTCCTGACCTTTGCTATTGGGTGACGCCAGGTGTATAAAATCAGCGCTTAAATCTTTGCAGATATATTGTGAATCCGGTAAATTTAAAAAACGAGGTTGGCCCCCATCCGGCAAGGCTTTAACTACAGTAAGGGCGTTTTCCGTTATGGCAAAACAATCGTCCGACCAGGTCATGGTATTGATGTTTTGTCCCAAAAAGCCTTCAGTTAATTTGCCGGTAAAAGTTAAACCCCAAATCCTGCAGGTACCTGCGCTCAGGGCTTCAACGGGTATAGAGGCAGATTCAGCGACGGCTAAAACCCGGTTGAGGGTATCGGTGAATACCGTCCTGGTATACCCTGCTGAGTTGTTTACCAGTTGAGTGGATAAGACCTGACTTTTGGTACTGGAAGAACAAATAAACAGATCATCCTGGCCTTCTAAAAACTGAATCTTCCCGCCACGGGGCAGGTCCCTGATCGTGGTAATAAAATTTGCACTGAGCACATAACAATCTGACGCTAATGCAGAGGAAATATTGGATCCAATACTGCCGGTATAATTACCGATAAAGCTCATTGCATACGTTTTACACACGTTACAGTTGAGTTGGTCTCCATCAAAAACCGGTAGGTCCGTTGACCAAACGATTTTGTTTTCTTCGTTGACGACGAGGTATTTGATTTTGGTCCGGGTCGGGAAGCTGGCTTCAACATAAATAGAATCCGGTTTGGAATCCGGTGCACATATAAAACCAGGTAACAAGTCGATGTTATTGATAATGGGAGCAATCGGATACTCCTGGATTACGGTAATATAATTGGTCGATCGCGCATAACACAAATCGGTGATCCTGGCGCTGAGGATGGGTAGGCCGATCACTTTATTTATTGAACCTTTATATGAAAACCCATAGACATGGAATTCTGCACCGGGTAACCCGTTAAAGTCCAATAATCCACTGGTTGAAAGGCGGACAATAGTGTCGTTTTTATTGGTGATAGCGAATAAAAAAGGCGTTGAGAAAGTATAGGGCCGGAATGATAAGATATCGGGTTTGCCATCGGGGCAAATATAAAGGAGGGTATCTCCTGAGAAAGTCTGTATCCTTTTACCCGATACACATTGGGCCTGGCTATGGTAGGCCATGACCATAAAAAGGCAATAGCATATAGCCTTAACAACTAATTTCATAAAATAGGTTTTGTTTTAATTAGTAAAATCTGAATACATCGGGGTTAACAAAAAAATTCACACTTCAATAACATGCAAAACCATGGTTAAAGAAAAAATTTATCTATTTATAAATCAATTCCTTAAGACCTGTTTTACCTGGCGCTTTATGCGCGCCTTAATATTTCTTTGCATTTGCTTAACCCCCCAGAATGCATATCCAAAGGCAAAGTAAGAATATGATGTTGATACATTTAGTTAAGACAAATACATATTAAATTCACACATATATTAGTAACAAATAATGTAACTAAAGGAGGTAAAAGCAACACGACGGCAATGATCAACTCATTGGAATCTATCAGCGTCAACTCGATTTAGATAATTTTATTGCCATACAAAAATTAAATAAATAAAATTTTATAAAGGGCACTTCAATCGGTGAGGTTGGACGCCTAAACCAGTGCGTTCGTCTATTCCCCACGGATATCCTAAAACGGGCACCCTGCTTTCCGATATCTTTGTGTCCGAATTATGACAACCCGTTTTCTTATACTTATTTTGTTATTGATAGGGATTGACCTATACAGTTTCCAATGGCTTAGACACCTTACCCAACATCTCAGTGCATCCTGGAAATGGGGTGCCTACGCTTTTTTCTGGGCAGGTAGCCTGATCACCCTGGTTTTATTGTTGTTTACTTTTATCGGGCAAACGGATAAAATCCCTCCCAACCTGCTGCTCTACCTCAGGGCTTTTGCTTTTATCAGTTATTTTTCAAAGTTGGCCAGCCTGCCGGTATTATTGATTGATGATTTGAGACGGGGAGCAGGACAGTTGTTAAACATGTTTCGTCCATCTTATGCCTTTAGCCCCTCCCGATCTAAATTTTTATCTGCTTTTAGCGCCTTACTGGCGGGAATACCCTTTGTTACCCTCTTGCATGGCATGGCCCGAAATGCATACCGGTATAAAATACATAAAGTAAAAATCCCGGTCAGAAACCTTCCACCGGCGTTGGAAGGCCTTCACATCGTTCAGATTTCGGATATTCACTCCGGCAGCTTTACCAGTAAGGAACCTATTATGAAGAGTGTGGAACTGGTTTCCGGGCTTAAGCCAGACCTTATATTTTTCACCGGTGACCTCGTTAATTCGAGGGCAACTGAAATTGAGCCTTACCTGGATATCTTTTCCAACATGAAAGGAAAACATGGAAGTTATTCCGTCCTCGGCAATCATGATTATGGTGACTATGTCCAATGGGAGGATGACAGCAGCAAACAAGCCAACCTCGAAAAATTAAAATCCCATCATGCTGCTATGGGATGGAAACTGCTACTCAACCAGCATGATGAAATCCAGGTCAACGGCCACACGATCAGTATCATCGGCGTTGAAAACTTTTCAGCATCCAAAAGATTCTCCAAGTACGGCAACTTGTCCAAAGCGTATGAAGGAATCTCAAAAGACAGTTTAAAATTATTATTATCCCATGATCCAAGTCATTGGGAATATGAAGTCACCACACAATATCCGGATATCAGCCTGACTTGTTCAGGACATACGCATGGTTTTCAGTTTGGTATAGAGATTCCTGGCTACTTCAGGTGGAGTCCCAGTCAATATGTATATAAACAATGGGCGGGGCTGTATCAACAGGGATTACAATATCTTTATGTCAACCGGGGATTTGGATTTCTGGCTTATCCCGGGCGGGTAGGTATCTTACCTGAAATTACTTCTTTTGAACTGACCGCCGCAGTCTGATCCAGGTTTTTTATTCATTGGAATCAGCACCATAATTTTGTTTTCAATTATTTTTGTTACATGCGCTCACTACCCGTTTTAGTTATAATTTTTGTAATTGGCTGTAAATCGGAGCCCCCGACCTACGAAAAAAACAAAATCCTCGGCCGGTGGATGGTCATCGAAGCGCATCGGAATAACCGACCCACCCAAACGGTCAATGGGGCAATCTTCTCCATTTCAAACCTGGAATTGCAGCACAACCTGTATGGCGCAGACTCAACCTATGCCATTACCTGGGGAAAAGAAGCTATTCTTACTTCCGGTTCTAGCTATAAAATTGAATCCCAGCAGGATTCCATGTTGGTTTTGTTTACTACCCTGCAAGAATACCCCTTCAGGCTTTCTCTCAAAAAAATAAATTTTATTCAAACGGAAGAGTAACACGCCAAAGCGCGTCAGAATATGGGTTTCATCCAATCCATCTTGCCCTCTTTAAAAATCCAGAATAACACCGAAATCCCTACCGGCACCAGTATACTGATCCATAATAAAGGATAATACCAAAATGGTACATTGGCATATTCTAAACGGTCCGCAATCCAGGAGATCACCAGTATAGCCAGGGTAATTAGGGCAATGGCGGCGCTCAGCAACAACGCCGTATAGTCATGTATTAGCCATATTAAAGTATAGCATACACCCTGGATCAGGGTGATCAAAACTAAATGTTCTTTGTTCATTTCACTTCAACATCAATCCATTTAACCAAACAAAACGATTAGCATGACTGTTTCAATAACATTATTTTCATTGCGAAAAAACATATGGCAAATTGACTTTTATCATGCCGGTTATTCTGTGGTATTTGACCTGTCCGGATACAAAATATAAAATATTTATAGTTTTGCACCCTAATTTAATCCGTGATTAAACATAGCTATGAGTAAAAAGTTATTGATTGTAGAGTCTCCGGCCAAAGCCAAAACGATCGAAAAGTTCCTCGGAGAGGACTATCAGGTCAAATCGAGCTTTGGGCATGTTCGTGACCTGGAGAAAGGTAAGAAAGGGATTGAGATTGAAAATAATTTTCAACCGAATTACATCATCAGTCCGGAAAAAATAAAAGTTGTAAAAGAGTTAAGGGATACTGCTAAAAAAGCATCGGAAGTATGGCTCGCTACGGACGAAGACCGTGAAGGGGAAGCTATTGCCTGGCATTTATGTGAAGTGCTCGGACTGGATGCCAGACAAACAAAAAGGATTGTTTTTCATGAAATCACCAAATCCGCTATTCAGAATGCCGTCTTAAATCCCCGTCGGGTTGATCTTGACCTCGTCAATGCTCAACAGGCACGCAGGGTATTGGATCGATTGGTGGGTTTTGAATTATCAGAATTATTGTGGAGAAAAATAAAAAACAATTTATCCGCCGGCCGTGTCCAATCCGTTGCAGTCAAACTGGTGGTCGAACGTGAACGGGAAATAAGAAGTTTTGCCATCACCCCATTTTTTAAAGTCACTGCCCTCTTTAAGGCACAGGATGCAGAAAATAAAACCTACACCATTAAAGCAGAAAGGCCTGATCGTTTTGACCAAAAGCTGGATGCTCGCACTTTTTTAAATTCCTGCCTGAGTGCCCGTTTTAATATACAGAGTATCGATATCAAACCGTTGAGGCGAAAACCGGCTGCTCCTTTTATTACTTCTACGCTGCAACAGGAAGCCAGCCGTAAATTCGGATTTTCGGTATCGCGGACGATGGTGACTGCCCAAAGGCTTTACGAACAAGGATGGATTACCTATATGAGGACTGATTCTACCGCGCTAAGCACCCTGGCCGTCCAACAAATCGTGGAAGAGATAGAAAAAAATTATGGCAAAGCTTATGTAGAACGGCGGGTGTATAAAAGCAAGTCAGCCAATGCGCAGGAAGCCCACGAAGCAATCCGACCTTCTTATTTTAACCGGATAGAAGTGTCTGCTATCCGGGATGAACAAAGACTTTACGAACTTATATGGAAAAGAACACTCGCCTCCCAAATGGCGGATGCCGAATTGGAAAAAACAATTGTAAAAATCGGTATCTCTACCCTACCCTTTGAAATCTTACAAGCAGAAGGAGAAACCCTCAAGTTTGATGGATTTTTGAAAGTGTATCTCGAATCGGAAGACGAAGAAGATGATAACCACGATGAATCCATATTGCCTCCTTTACACCGGGGACAAACTTTAGACCTGAAGAAAATGGAAGCTGTCCAGCGCTTTACTCGACCCCCATCCCGGTTTACTGAAGCTATGCTGGTAAAAAAATTGGAAGAACTGGGCATCGGCCGCCCATCCACATATGCACCAACTATTTCTAAAATCATGGAGCCCGGCAGAGGATATGTGATAAAAGAACAAAGAGAGGGCACCGAAAGGAAGTTTGAAGTGCTGACGCTCGAAAATGGGGTGATCCGTGAACATTTGGATTCAGAAATCACAGGGGCATCTAAAAATCATCTGTTCCCCTCTGATATGGGTATGCTGGTGGTGGATTACCTGTCAAAAAATTTTGACGGAATAATGAATTATAGTTTTACCGCAGAAATAGAAAAGCAGTTTGACATCATCGCTGAAGGGAAAATGGAATGGCACGAGATGATAGCTACATTTTATCATCCATTTCATAAAAAACTGGAAGATACGATTCAAAATACAGGGAGGGAAAGTGGCAAAAGGGTGTTGGGCAAAGATCCAAAATCCGGGCGCTCTGTTTTTGTCCGGATGTCCCGATTTGGTCCGGTGGTCCAGATCGGTGAAACGGAGGAACTCAAAGAGGATGAAAAACCGGAATTTTCCAATCTTAAACCCGGTCAATCCATGGAAAATATTTCTTTTGAGGATGCCATGGAATTGTTTAAACTGCCAAGGTCCCTGGGCGAATACGATGGGAAAGAAGTCATTATTGGACAGGGACGCTTTGGACCCTATGTTAAATTTGATGAAGGGTTTATTTCGATCCCTAAAGGAGAAGACCCACTCGCCGTTACCATGGATCAGGCGGTGGAATGGATTGAAGCAAAACGAATCGAAAACGCCCCCTTAGCCTTTTATAAAGAAAAACCGATCACCAAAGGCAAGGGCCGGTTTGGGCCTTTTGTAAAATGGAATGATTTATTTGTCAATGTTCCGGCCAAAATAGACTTCGAAAACCTGGAACCCAGAGCTGCCATAGAACTCGTAAAAATCAAAGAAGAAAAAGAAGCAAAACGGTTTATTCACAATTGGGAGGAAGAGAAAATCAGTGTCCAGAACGGACGCTGGGGACCGACCATGCACTTTGGAAAAAAATATTACAATTTTCCCAAGGATAAAGATGGCAAAAGGATTACTATTGAAGAAGCCGCTAACTATACCCTGGCACAGGTAAAAGCATTAATCGAGGCCGCAGATCCTCAGGCTTTTCAGAAAAAATCAAAAGCCGCAAAAAAACCAAAATCCGCTGCCACAAAAAAAACAGGGACTGCGAAAAAAGCTGGCCCTACTAAAAAAATAACTATTAAAGCCAAAGCCCTATCTTAAGCATCCTATTTAATTGACTTGCTGTGGTTTGGACATGATCCTGGAAAGCCTCATTTGAATGTGGTTGTCATTATACTTTGGGGTTCCTACTAAAATGAGCATATCGTTGTTGAATTTGGATTGCCACTCACTTTTCTTTTCGCTGGCCTCTCTCGGCATCAGTTCAATAAACCCCAGATTATCAACGGTATAGTTACCCCTGGAAGTGACCTTGCTGTAGGTGCCCTTTTCGTATTTTCCATTGTCATAAAATTGAATCCAAAATCCTGCCATTTCCTCCGGAGTGATGTTTTTTGACCCCTCAATCCCACCGTCAAATTTCCAAAATTTATTGCTGAGGTCTTTGATCAGTATGGTATCAAAACGGCTGTATTTATTCCTGGCCATGGCATCGGGGTTATTAAAGCTGGAAGGTACCGGGACTATAGGTTTGGTAGCATTAGCTGACTCCGGAATTACAGCATTGACACCTGAGGTATCTTTTTTGGAAAACATATCCTCCGATGTTTTGGAATCCGATTTACAGAAAGCAAACGCAAAAGTCAGGATTAAAATAAAATAACCAAATTTGTTGAAGTTCATCATATGATCGTTTTTGAAAACGCAAAAATATGGCATTCCATTTTGAGAATATAATAAATTCCATTATTCGACAAAAGGGGCTGATCCAACCCGGGAATTCCGTATTAATCGCCGTAAGTGGTGGAGCGGATTCGATGTGTCTGGCTTTCCTTTTGCACAAACTGCAATTCCAGGTGGCGGTCGCTCATGTCAACTTCAGATTGAGAGGACCGGAGTCCGACCTGGATGAAGCCCTGGTCAAAGAATGGTGTCTGAACACCGGGGTGCCCTTCCATGTGGCCTCATTTGATACCCAGGCGGAAGCGCAGAAATTAAAAAAAGGGATACAGGAAACGGCGCGGATTCTAAGATACGACTGGTTTGAACAATTATCCATTGAATTTAAATACAATAAAATTGCAGTTGCCCATCACCTTGATGATCAGGCTGAAACCGTTCTGTTTAACCTGATCCGCGGATCGGGTTTGAACGGTGCCAAAGGGATATCGATACAGCTTGGAAAAATTATCCGACCCCTGATCACTGTTCCCAAAATCAAGATTCTAAATTACGTCACGGAGCATAAGATCCCCTACCGGCAAGACCAGTCCAACCTGAAATCAGACTACTCACGGAATAAAATCAGACATGAAGTACTCCCCCTTTTAAACACTATAAATCCCAAAGCAGCTGCCAATGTGGCCCAATTTGGACTCAGGTTACAATCGGTCCTCCCTGCTTATCTGGCCTGGAAAAAGACACAAACCGAAAAATACCTTACCCGGAACCACGATGGGTATATCATCAGATTCCCCGAAGTGATCGAGGCGGGAATTTGGTATGTTATATTGGAGGAATTTGGATTTAATGAAGATCAGGTCAGTCATTTACATCAGTCTATTCAAAGCAAAGCCGTGGGTAAGCTTTTCATATCCGGGGCCTATCAATTATTTTATACTGGCAACTTTGTCGAAATCCGGCCTACAACTACCGTTAATCTACCTATTCACATTCGGATTGAACAGCTACCCTTCCGGGCAAAGCTTATAGAAAAAGAATTCACTTTTAAATGGAGCACTGATGAACAGTCTGGGCCGACCACCTGGCAACTGGATCTCCGTCAGTATTCTTTACCGCTGACCTTGCGTACGTGGTTGCCCGGAGACCGATTTACTCCTGTGGGAATGCAGGGCAGCAGTAAAAAAATACAGGACTATTTGACCGATTCAAAAGTTTCCGGTTTTCAAAAAAAACAGGCTTTAGTCCTGGTGTCCAAAGAAGAAATTATCTGGGTCTGGCCTCACGGAAGAATCAGCGAAACGGTAAAACCCGGAATAGATAAATCCACGCTGATGAGTATTTCTGTCTTAGAAACAAAAACCGGCCATCCGACCTTATCGGTCGAAAATTAATCGGCGTCCAAATCCCGGACCCCTAAATTTCCCTTCCTGGTATATCAGTTCACCGTTGACCCAGGTAGCTTTTACTTTTCCCCTGAATTGCCTGTTTTCGAGCGGTGACCACCCGCATTTATAATATAGATTTTCTTTCAACACCAGTTGAAGATCATCAGCATCCAACAAGCATAAATCGGCATAATATCCTTCCCGTATAAACCCCCGGTCTTTTACCTGAAAACAAATCGCCGGACTATGACACATTTTTTCAACGATATTTTCCAGGCTGATCACTCCCTGATGATAAAAGTCCAGCATGATCTGCAGACTGTGCTGGATGAGAGGCAATCCGCTGGCGGACTGGAGGTATCCTCCTGTTTTTTCCTCCAGGGTATGGGGTGCGTGGTCTGTGGCGACAATGTCCAGTCTATTGTCCATCAATGCCTTCCATAATGCTTTGCGGTGACGACTGGCTTTTATAGAAGGGTTACACTTTATTTTGTTGTGAAGTTCTTTATAATCTTCCTGGTCAAAATACAGATGGTGGACACACACTTCGGAAGTTATCTTTTTTTGATCCAATGGAATTAAATTAGAAAACAAAACCAGTTCTTCCTCTGTAGAAATATGGAGTATGTGCAACCTGCTGCCAAACCGACGGGCCAATCCCACCGCTTTAGTGCTGGAAGTAAGGCAACCTTCGGTGCTTCGGATGTATTCATGGCAATGGGCAGGGATACCATCACCGTATTTTATTTTATATTCTTCCAGCTTTTGACGGTACATCATTTCATCTTCACAATGCGTTGCAATAAGAGTTGGTGATTCCTGGAAAATCCTCTCCAGGGCCCGTTCATCCTGAACAAATAAATCCCCGGTACTCGAACCCATAAAAATCTTGACCCCGGCATAAATAGCGGGATCCACTTTTTTTATTTCATCCAGGTTGTGGTCGCTGGCACCGAGATAAAAGGAATAATTACAGAACGATTCATTGGCCGCCAGGTCAAATTTTTGTTCCACCAGATCAAGCGTGGTTGCAGCCGGAATCGTATTCGGCATTTCCATAAAACTGGTAACCCCACCGGCTACACCAGCCCTGGATTCAGATCCGATATCCGCTTTGTAGGTCAGCCCGGGCTGCCTGAAATGCACTTGGTCATCAATGATACCCGGTATCAGGAAGTGGCCTTTACCGTCAATTTCTTCATAGTTAAATGCAGGGCGGTAGGAACCGATATGGGTAATTCTATCCCCCTCTATCAACAGATCTTTTTCCTCAATTTTACCTTCATTGACTATTCGGACCTGGTGTATTAAAACAGCTTTTGTCATATATTCCTATTGAATCGAAAATTATCTACTTTTGACCACATCTGATGAGTTTTCCGGTCATTTATTCTGCTATAGGGATCCTGGGTGGTGGCCAATTGGGAAAAATGCTCGCCCAGGCCGGTGCAGACTGGAACCTGAATTTGCAGGTGCTGGATCCAACTGATGAATGCCCGGCAAGTTGTTGTGCTCAGCAGATAAAAGGAGATTTCAGGGATTATGAATCCGTAGTTGCGTTTGGCCGCGATAAACAACTCATCACCATTGAAATAGAAGATGTGAATCTTCAAGCTCTGCGGCTATTGGCCAGCCAGGGCGTTGAAATTTATCCTTCCCCTTCATCACTCGAAATAATACAGGACAAGGGAAAACAAAAATCATTTTATAAAGAACATGGTTTTCCCACTTCCGATTTTGCCTTGGTGGATACCGGCGAGGCCTTAGATGAGTTACTTCTGGGACAAACCTGGAATTACCCTTTTGTTCAAAAACTGAGAAAAACCGGCTATGATGGCAGAGGGGTACAGATTCTAAAAAGCAGTGCAGACCGAAAAAATTGGTTCGAACATCCCAGTATTATCGAAGAAAAAATAAATATTGATAAAGAAATTGCAGTCCTGGTAGCCAGAAACAAACAAGGGGAAGTCTCGTCCTACGACCCGGTCGAAATGGTATTTCACCCGGTGGCCAACCTCCTTTTGTACCAGGAATGTCCGGCCAATATTTCAACCACCTTGTCGGACCAAGCCAGGCAATTAGCTGAAAATTTGATAAGTTCTATGGGTGTGGTTGGTTTGTTAGCTGTTGAATTTTTTATAGATCACTCCGGAAGGTTATTAATCAATGAAGTTGCTCCAAGGCCGCACAACAGTGGGCATCACACCATTGAGGCAAGTATGACGTCGCAGTTTCAACAACATTGGAGATGTATTCTGGGTCTCCCTCTGGGGTCAACGGAGACCAGGGATCGTTCCATATTATTAAACCTCCTGGGTGAGCCCGGTTTTATGGGACCTGCGCGATACGAAGGAATGGCCGCCTGTCTGTCCCTGACCGGGGTATTTATTCATTTGTACGGAAAAAAAGAGACTAAACCTTTCCGTAAAATGGGGCATATCACCTTATTGGGGCAGGACCCTGACCTGCTACGGGAACTTGCGGAAGAGGTTAAAAACAAACTCAAAGTCATCTCTTGACCCCTGATTATCTTTACTATACATTTTAAGCAGGTTAAAAATGAAGAAAACTCTGGTAAGTATCATAATGGGATCGGATTCTGACTTGCAGGTCATGACAGAGGCGGCGACCATGCTGGATTATTTTGGAATTGGCCATGAGGTAGATATTGTTTCTGCACATCGCACCCCCAAATACCTTTATGAATTTGCCACCTCCGCTCACGCCAGAGGCATTAAAGTAATTATTGCAGGAGCAGGTGGAGCCGCCCATTTGCCGGGCATGGTGGCCTCCTTATCGCCTTTACCGGTCATTGGGGTGCCTATAAAGTCAACTAATTCTATTGACGGGTGGGATTCTATCCTCTCCATCCTGCAAATGCCGAATGGAGTACCCGTGGCAACGGTTGCGTTGAATGGGGCTAAAAATGCCGGGATATTGGCGGCTCAGATGTTGGCGGTAAGCCAAAAATCCCTTTTAAAAAAAATCATAAATTATAAAATAAATCTGATAGAGGAGGTTGCTGTTAAACGACTTAAAATAAAAAAAACGTAATCATAAAGCAATGTGAGAAGATGGTTGTGGTATTCCAATTTTAGCTAGTGATTTATTTCTTAATTCAAAATTATTTTCACAAACCCTATAAAATTCCTTTAATTCACTGAATTCTGCTAGAAAATTTGGATTGGCACTTACACATCTTACAAATTCTCGATATACTTTACCTGTTAAACTACTGATAATTGATACGTTAAAACACGCGCAATTCATCGTTGTACATAGAATCATATGTGTCAATAATATACTGCAACTGATCCAATTCGCTAAAAGACTGAAAATAAAACGCTTTTGGTATCACAGGATGCTTTACCCAAACGATTTGTGTATTTTCGGTTTTTTTCTTTTAGTTCCCTAATAAAATTAAGCATACTTTTTTGCATATTTACTTGAAATTGAGCTTTTTAATTTATTGAAATTAATGATCAAACTGTGCAAATTTTCGTGGTAAGAAGTTCGTTTAGGAAGCTGGTGCTCGTTTAATGAGTTGTTGTCATCAGTTAACTCCTTAATCTGAAATCTAAAGTTTTTAAACAATCTCCGCAATCAAAACTATTCTTAAACATCGAAGCATCTTGATTTGAATTAATCTCAACTAAATCAGTTTGAATCGAATGTAAGATTAGAATATTTTGTTTTAAAAATTCTCGATCAAAAGTTGATGTAGTCAGAATGTTTCTATCAACTTTTTTCAATTCATCTAAAAACCCTACTAGCTGCTTTTCAATTTCTCGAAGAAAATTATCTTTTTCTACTTGTTTTAATATTTCATTTGTCACCTCAGCGGCACTTTTTAATTCATTAATTTGAACAAGTGTTAAGAAAAAAGCACAGAATGTAGCTATTGATCCAAAGATTCCTATAAAATTAATAGCAGAAGCACCAATTTTTAGCCATAATACATAGG
>JAWXBI010000274.1:0-6558 GCA_034439915.1 Saprospiraceae bacterium
CAGCTGCCCGTTTTTCTTTTTCATGATTTTGGAAGATCAATTCTTCATTGGCAATAAATAGCTCTCCAGCGCGTTTTTCCTTTTCATGGTTTTGAAAAACCAACTCGATATTCGCCAGGGCCAATTCGGCGGTCCGTTTTTCTTTTTCTTCATTTTGAAGCGCCAACGCTTTCCTGGCAAGGATTAACTCTGCTGCACGTTTCCGTTTCTTTATATTTGCAAGGACTAATTCAGCGGCCCGTTTTTCTTTTTCATGATTTTGGAAATCCAGTTCTTTAGTTGCGAGGTCTAATTCAGCGGCTCGTTTTTCATTCTCCTCGTTTAGAAAAGAGGATGCCTTATTTGCAATGACCAGTTTAACTATACGTTTATCTTTTTCATCATGGACTGTCATCTGTGTGTAGGTAAAAAAATCTTCTAATACAAAGATGAAAGTTATAAAAAATAAAATGTTACATAATTACAGGGCAGAAGTTATATATTTCACTGATATACATCGGATTCGATGGCTAATTTGTATTTTAAGCGGGCATTGACTTTGGTTGAGTTAATACCCAATATCTCTTTCGTTTAAGGACCAGTTCTGACTTGCTATTTTTGGTTTTATATTTTACTGGGTTTGGAGCAGATTCAATTGGGCCTTCGCGGATGTTAAATCTAAACAAGGGCTTATAGGTGCAATTATTTTCAGACTATGTGATGTATTGGTGAATGCGGTCAAACGAATATGTAAATTGGACTGCATTTAATTCGCTGCTCACCGGTGTTGACCTGTAAAAATTTACTGCATGGATGTCTTCCGTTTCAGCCTCTACAAATGCATGATCAAAATCATTTTCTCTGCAATATTGAACCAGGCGGCCAATGAGCTTTTTTCTAATTCCTTTTCGCTGGAAATCATATCGTATTCCCATATCATAGGCAAAAGCAATTGGTTTAGTGCTGTAATAATTAGGCAGGATATAAACGGTTACCCCGACGATTACCTGGCCTTCATATTTGGCCGCGCGACAGATAAATTCAAGCTTACTGAGCAGGTTTAATAAATAAGGAGGATCTGGTATTTCCTGATTTTCCCCTCGTTAGTTTATTTATTTTTTATCAAACCTATGGTGCATTACACGAGCTGACCATACGGTCAAACCATCGATTTCTCCGGAAGCGTTTTTATTGAATGTTATCCATTGGTCAAACCCATCACCAGGGTTTTTTTCAGCAATATAATGAAACTGGTTTTCACCATCCGGTATAATAATTGCATCGGGCATAGTAGCCCTTTTCAAAACCAGTTTACCCTGCTCATTTACATTGAAATTCCAATAATAATCAAGGTGCTTGCTATAATAGCTACCCGCAAAACCTTTAAGCTCTTCGGGGGTAGGTAACCACTCGGGAGTCACTTCCTTTTCCATAGTTTCACCGGGAAAACCATCATCATATTCAATAGTCACGCTCATCGCCCCATTTTCCCCGGTTTTTATAAACCTCATTTGTACACCATAGTCTGCTTCTTCCGAATAAAAAAGATCGGGTCCAACCGGAATTAGCTCAATAATGTAGTTTCCGTTATACCTTGATTTTAATTTACCCTGCTCGAGGAAAAAGTCGCTGAATTTTCTAAGTTCATTAAAACTTTGCCACGACACCTGGTTTAACCAGCGGTATTTGCCCTGGTATTTTTTTAATGCTGTTTCTTCAATTTGGATTGGATTTATTACAAAAACCGGTTTGACAAACGCAGGTTCCTTTGCGTTCAGGACATAATTACGAATAAGTTTATTTTGACTGGAAAAACTTTCGCCATCCAGGTTTCCCAGGGTTATAATGGTCAATTCTTTGGATGGAATACGGCTTAGATAATTTTCACCATTGACCCCTTCGTGAAGAATGACTTCCTGATTATTAATGGTATCCACACTATGCCCGGTAGCGTAGTGATTTTTTTTGCCTGGAATCATCCTTACATTCTCACGCAGTTTTTTGAATGCTACGTGGACCCCTGATGACGGATCATTGAGCGCTACAGTCCATTTCTCAAGATCATTGGCACAAGTCAGGATAAAGTAATTCCCTCCGGGTGATGTCTTTTGAACATTATCATGTTTAAATCGATCCCCTTCAAATTCATATTTAGCAGCGCGGTTTGGAACAATATCCAGGGCCGATTTTTGCATTCTTGTATTATTCATTTTTAGTGGATCGAATATTCTCTGCTTGATCCAGTCATCCAAATTTCTGCCTGATGCTTTTTCCATGATTAATCTCAGTAGTCCAAAATCAGAGTTACAATACATATATCCAATGCCGGGTTCAATTTCAGGTTCGGGTTGTGTGTATAACAACTTAAAAAACTGTTCTTTATCAAACCGATTTGACATGGAGCCATGCATCAACAACAGTGTTGACCATTCATCCACAAAACCGCTGCGGTGATTGAGAAGATCCCATAGGGTTACTGGATCTGACCAATTTGGTAATTTTGGAAAAAACGTTTTTACTTTATCATTCAGTGAAAATATCCCGTCTTTTTCCATCAAAACGGCAGCTATGGAAATAAACTCCCTCGCTTCAGAATATCCGATACTTACAACACTTTCATGAGAAAAAGGTACCTGCAATTCAATACTGGCCATGCCATAAGTTTTTTTTGCAATTGATTTCCCTTTATACAAAATGGTGATAGCACAACCTGGCGAGTTCTTAGTCTGGAAGGGTTTAAATATGCTGTCAAGCTTTTGATTTAACTCCGTGGTGTTTATGTAGCTTTTTTCAGGTATGATAGTTGCACTAAGTTGTCCATAAGAAATGCTGTTAACAAACACGAAATAAATTAAAGATAGAAATACCCTATTTTTCATGTAAACCCTATTTTTAAGATAAAGGCATCATACGTAGAGACTACCTGCATTCCGGGATTTTTATATATGAATCTTCTATCCGGGAATAATCTTCAAATTTAGCATTTTCCTGACCTTCAAAGTACAGATCACGCCTCCGTGATACGGATCCCCGGCTATCCCTGAACTCGATGATTTATTCCAGCTTACTGTTTATCAAATTAATGTCAAAGTTTGTAAAATTGCTCTGTAAAAAACCCTCAAAAGCCGGATGCAACCTTAGAAAGGCCAGCATATCGTGGTTGAGTATGATTTCAGTATTCTGCAATTTTAAGGCCACTGCTTTTTTCAGACGTTCAAATCCTCCCTGGGTTTGTTCCAGCACAGAGTATGCGCAGGCCAGGTGAAAATGGATTTCGGGGTCTTCGGGGCTGATATCAAGGGACTGTTTTAAGGTAACTACTGCTTTTTCCAATTGATATTCTTTTAGGTATAGGATACCCTGTTGCTTAAAAGTGTTTTTAGGCTGTTTTGGACCATTGCCATATTTTACCGGTATATTTTCCTGGATCAATTCCTGGTTCCGTCTCAGGTCGAGAAAAACCTGAAGTGCTGAGTCCACTTTTGAGGTGAGCACATATTTCACCTCCTTCCCATTTTCCAATAAGGTAAAGGGGTGATGGGCACCCATAATAGAAGATTTTTTTGAGACGACCTGGCTATTGATGATTACGGTTTCTTCCCCCAACCAATTGTTGTGAAATTCAATGATGATATCTCCTGCGGTGAGTTTTTGATATTGCATGGTTTGATTGACGATTGATCCGAGAAGTCGGATCGATTGATTCGATTGATTTGATTTGACGATTGATTCGATTAATTGAAGATTATTAATTGCGAATTAAATATGCATTAGGGACATTGGGTGAAGTATAATTTATTCCATAAGCTACTTTAAGTAATTCCGATACCGTTTTGGCTGTGGTGATTTCATTTCTATGCATTTGAGGCAAACGTCCCATCATCGCATAACTGATAGGATTTACGGAGGGTATCAGGGTTTCCCATTCATAACCCTTACCCCAGATCAAACCTGGCACAGTTAGTTTTAAATCTGCGGACAAAGACAATAGATAAGCCATCATGTCAGCAGATTGATTCGAGTTTTGGTTGACGGTGTGGAAAATGGGAGTTTGGCCTCCAAATCCAAATTCGTCGACCCCGGCATTGACGTTAATATCTATACCGCAGTTTACCAGGACTTGAGCGCAACTCAGGTGATTAAATTCAGCGCAGATGTGCAATAAACTGACCTGGTATAAAGGAGTATAAGCACACCTCAGGGTATAGCGGCGAGACAGGTATTCAGGATTTGTCTTCAACAAACTATCCAGCCTACCAGCATCATTCAGTAAAACGGCTAATAAAATTTTATCCTCCAATACCAACCCGTGATCTACAAAGGCATGGACACAGTCTTTAAACCGGGGCGAGCGGGTATACTCACTGGTCAGTTCATAGATCAGAGGTTCGTTGTGGAAAAGAGTATTGGGAGAAACTCCGTGTTCAAAACACTCCCGAATGCCTTCGACCGAATGCAATTCTATATTCCTGATGATTTTTTCCAGATAGTCCATATCAATACTTTTTATAGCTCTAAATAATGGCGCAAAAATACAGGAGATCTTATAATGGGGATAGGGGATAGGGGATAGGGGATAGGGTAGGTAGAATCTTTATTTCCAATCCAATTTTAATAATGAAACTCCCTGTCTGGGTAATTCAATATTCATTTTTAACATGCCGTTTTTAGGTTTTACATAAGCAGGTGAGGTCAACAAGGTCAATTGACCTGCCTGCTCCAGGATTTTGATTTGCTCTGGCGAAGGTGATTCCGGTGACCCCATTTTTTTCCAAACTTCAAAAGAATTGCTGTGATCCCTGTCTATCCGGTAGTGATGCAGGAGTATGTTTTTTGATGGCAGACCTGACAGGTGGATTTCTACCGGGGCATCCGGAGCATGAATATCGTCATCGTGATAATGCCAGACCATGATAGCCGCCGAGTGGTCATCCTTACTCGCGAGTGCATCGATGTCCGCCACTGTCCCCCTTACACTGGAATCCCTGATTTTTTCATAAGAATAATTCTGATTGCCTTTGACGGCAACTCGTTTTCCCGACATGAGGCCAAACATTCGGAAAACATTGAGCACCGGTTTATCCACTCCATTGGTCGCCAGGTCCCGGAAACCATAAAACCAGGGTTGATTTTCAAATTCAAAGGACCAGCTGACTGCTCCATGGAGATTGGCCTGGTAATGATCTGCAAGGGAGTATTTTCGGGCAAAAGAGACAGCGGTATAACTCGAATACATCGTCCCGTTGCGATATGCGTTTTGCGGATTTGTTTTCATACCACAAGCTGCGCAACCTTCAGGGTCGGACTCACCGATGATGATGGGAAGATTTTTTAAAGAGGGGAAGGATCGTACGATCTTAAATCCCGCGGCGATATCCCTCAATTGGGTACCCATATTCATCTGCACATGGCCTCCTACTATCCGGGGGGCACCTTTAGCATGGAAGGCAATAAAATCCAATGGGGTGCCGATCTTACCGGTAACGTAGTTGGTATCGGAAACACAATGTTTTAAAAAAGTATTCAGAAAAGCTGCCGCTCCGGCACTTTGGGGTCCGGTGACATCAGGGCCACCAATTTAAATCGTCGGCAATGCCCTGCGTGCGGCGTCGACGGTGTAATCGTATAATTTGCAAAACTCCTGCACCGTTCCGCTCCAGTATTTGATATTCGGTTCGTTCCACAATTCCCAATACCAGGATTCTACTTCAGTTTTTCCGTATCGGCTTACTGTATGTTTGGCCCACTCAAAAACCAGGGCAGCCCATTTTTTATAATCTTTTGGTGGATAGGTCCAGCCGGGCGATTGCAATAGCTAGTAGTAAAAGGTTTAAAGCGCCTTTAACCAGTTCTGATCTGGGTTTGTTTCCCGGATTCAGAGCGTAGAGGTCGATGATATTTCCAAAGATGATGGGATCGTATAAGGACAATATCTGTGCAACTCCAGCGAGGGTCAATGCTAAAATGACCAGCCATTTATAGGGTTTTAGATATTTCCAGAATAATTTCATTCAGATAGGAGATTCATTTTCTTCGGGGCCTTTTTGATAATACAATTTAAACTCTACTCTAATAAAAATTGGTAAACCAAAAGATATTTTATTGTTATTTATGAGCTTGGATTTAATCAAATGATGGTCTTATTTTTGGTTTAAATCACCATTATTGTCCTTAGATATTTCATTCACTGAAGAGGTTTTTTCGGATACGGAGGGCATATTTGAATTACTTGTTTGTGAGTCGTTCAGTTCATTAATGTCTTTAAAAAATTTTGAATCAGTTAACATCCTATAAAATGAATATTTAGCTAACTTGAGTGTAATAATAGCCTCCATAACATCTTTATTGAAGGTTTGACGAAGACTTTTTTCTAATTCACCAACATAATATGTACTTGATTTGATCACGTCATCTATATTTTCTCTATATCTTTCACTTTTTGCAGACATATATAGTGCAATAAGAAAAATAGTAATAATTATACCTAGAAATGGGCCAATCATATTTAAAAGTTTAGCCAACATTGAAAGTGGTTGGATATTATTAACTGAATTTAATAACATCGAATGAAAGCTATAG